>JBAIXJ010000247.1:0-3642 GCA_037916645.1 Opitutales bacterium
GTGCTTGTGGATGCGGCCGGCCATCGAGGGCCTAGTGAGCAGCAAACGCCGGGCCGCGCAAAGCCCGAAAATGACCCGTCCGGCCCATGCCGGTCCGCGCATCCGTCATGGCCCCGGCGGCCAGACCGGGACGTCACGGCGTTCCGGCGGGCCGGAGGTTCTCGGCGAGGAAGGATTCGATTCGGGAGTAGAGTTCCACCTGGTGTTCAAGGTGACGCACGCCCGCGCCTTCGATGACAAATCTCATGGTGTCACCGGGCAGGTTTTTCTTGCGGACGATGGAGACCAGATCCTTGGCCTGGTTCGCCAGGTAGGTTTCGTCGTATTCGCCATACGCGATCAGGACCGCGGCCCGGATCTGGTCGGCGTGCCGGAGCGGCGCCAGCGCGTCAAATTTGGCTGGATTGGATTTCGGGTCGCCCAATTTGCGGATGGCCCGGGCGAACCACGGGCTCGAGTACTGGAAATATTTCTCCTCCTGGATCGTCTTCGCCCAGTCCAGGACCGGCGAGACGCCGACCGCACAGCGGTAGAGCGACGGTTCGTAGGCGGCTCCGGCCAAGGCAAGAAAGCCGCCCAGGTTGGTGCCGATGACCGCCACGCGGCGGGGGTCAACGAGACCCGAGCCGAGCATCGCCCGGGTCGCCTCGATGACATCCTCGTACATGCCCCGAAGATCCCATTCGGCTTCGGTGGGAAACATCCAGGTGTACCCGCCGGAGCCGCGGTAATTGGGTTGGAGCACGGCGTAGCCACGGCTGGCGAAGAACTGGGCTTCGGGGTCGAATCCCCAGGTGCTGCGCTCCCAGGCGTCGCCGTGAGGCAGCACCACCAAGGGGGCCGGATTCTGTTTGGAGGCGCCGGCGGGCAGCGTGACGTAGGCGTCGAGCTTCCGGCCGTCGCGGGTCTTGTACTTGATCACTCCCATGGGCTGCATCCGCTTTGGGTCGATCCAGGGGCGTGAATTCTGGATGGCGCCGGCGGTGCGGTTCTTCAGGTCGACCCAGTGATACACGACGGGCTGGCGGTCGGAGAAGGTGCCGACGAGGAAGATGCCTTTTCCTCGCTCGTCGTTGCCCAGGATGCGCACGACCCGATCAGTTCCGGGGAACAGGCGCTCGACAGCCTTTTGCACCTCCCGATACGAGTCGGAGAACCAGACCGTCTTGGGCACCGCGCCGTCATACGTCGCGCCGACGATCGTGTTGGTGGCCGGATCGCGGTAGAGCCAGCCGTTGAAATCATAGGCGGGATCCTCCAGCAGCACGGCGCCCGGGGCGCCGTTCGCCGCCTCCATGAACTGCAGGAGCCGCGTTTTCCCCGGCCGGCGCGGGCCCAGCACGACAATCTGCCCCGGTTCCTCGCCGCAGCCGACAATCTCGATTTCATCGAGATCCTCCGGGCACGTCACCCATTTCTCCCCCTCCAGACGATGTAGGGTGAGCACGCCTTTCGTGGACGTGACGCCAAACTCGAGTTTCCCGTACTTGTCGGCCAGGTAATAGCTGTCGAACCCTTCCGGCGTCTCCAGAATCGGGTGGCGATCCACGATGTGCCGGGTGTTCGCCTCGGCTGCTTTGTCCCGGTTCTCGAAACTTACCGCGCCCTCGCCCCAATTCAGCAACTCCCCGGTCTCGATGGCGGCGTTGATCGTGACCACCTCCCCGTATTTCCCCGTGTTGCGGGTGTGGGGGGAGATCCGCGCCAGCGGATGCAGGCGGTCTTTCAGCGGGACCGCGATCAAGCTGGCGCCGGCATTCTGCAGGAGCGGGTAGGAGTCCTGCAACGCCCCGACTCGCGCCGCGCACAGCGCGACGCCGAATGTTTTCTCCAGGCTGACGCCGTAGGCCAGTCGATCGTCGGTCAGCCATCGGACCGAATAGATATCGCTGTCGCCGCGGGTACTGATGCTGGTGCCCTTCTTGGCAGCCAGATCGTAGACCATCATGGTCGTGTGATCCTCGCCCTGGGCGATGATGGCCGCCATATGGGTGCCGGAGGGATTCAGCGTCGGACTCCGCAGTATCGGCGGGCGAAAAAAATCCAGCACCGGGATGGGTTCGGTGGCCGGCACGGGCGTGATCCGGTCCAGGTTGAGGCCGTCGGCGGAGGCGAGGCCCGGAAGCAGCAGGGCGGCAATCAGGGTGAGGGGCCGGAGCGGGCAATGGCGAGGGAGGCCGATGATCGTGGCTTGCATGGGAGCGTCGGTTGGGCGCGGGCGACGCCGGTTGCCGAAGGCGGCGGGGTGGCCGGCGGCGCGGTCGGGCGAAGGCAACGGGGATCGGCGGCACGCGGGGATGCGGCAAACATGCGCCTTCCAGCTTGTTGGGTACCAGCCGGAGAAAGCTGACGCAAGAGCATAGCCGGCGCGGAGATTCTGGAAATGAGGATATTAGCGTCAGTCGCCGCCGCGATTCCTTCGGTTCAACGAGCCCGTGGACGCGGGCGGTCGCGCCGCCCGGCGAAGACGGAGCCGGCGCGGAAGCGGCTGCGATCCAGGGTCCTGCAGCCGTTAATCGCTTGCCCCGGGTCGGGAGCGCTTCTTAGCTCGCGGGTTTCAGCCCAATTTCCCCGGATGTCCGAGATCACCAAGAGTTACGAGCCGCGCGAGGTGGAAAAGAAGTGGTACGCCGCCTGGCTCCAGCACGACTGCTTTGCCGCCCACAGTGTGCCGGGCCGCGACGCCTACAGCATCGTGATTCCGCCGCCCAATGTGACCGGGGTGCTCACAATGGGGCACGTGCTCAACAACACCCTGCAGGACATCCTGATCCGCCGCGCGCGGCTGGAGGGAAGGTCGGCGCTGTGGATCCCGGGCACCGATCATGCCGGCATCGCGACGCAGACCGTGGTGGAACGCGAGCTGCGCAAGCAGAAGCTGCATCGCCGGGACCTGGGCCGGGAGAAATTCCTCGAACGGGTGTGGGCCTGGCGGGAGAAGCACGGCAGCCTCATCCTCGAGCAGCTGCGCCGGCTGGGCGCGTCCTGCGACTGGAGCCGCACCCATTTCACGATGGACCCCGGTTATTCCCGGGCGGTGCTCACCGTTTTCGTCGAGCTGTTCCGGCGCGGTCAGATCTACCGGGGCAAGCGGATGGTCAACTGGTGCCCAGCCTCGCTCACCGCCCTGTCCGACGAGGAAGTGATCATGAAGCCGGTCAAGGGCCTGCTGTACCGGGTGCGCTACGAGATCGCGGAGCGCCCGGGGCAGTTCCTCGAGGTCGTGACCACGCGGCCGGAGACGATTCCGGGGGACACCGCCCTGGCGGTGCACCCGGAGGATCCCCGCTACCAGGGGCTGGTGGGCCTCCACGTGTGGCGTCCGCTTGTGCGCGAGCGGATCCCGATCGTGGCGGATGCCGCGGTCGACCGGGAGTTCGGCACCGGCGCGCTCAAGATCACGCCGGCCCACGACAAGGCGGACTTTGAGATTGGCCAGCGCCACCGGCTGCCGATCCGCGACGTGCTCAACGCCGACGCCACACTCAACGAGCTGGCGGGCCCGGAGCTCGCGGGCCTCGAGCGGTTCGCCGGGCGCAAAAAGGCGGCGGAGCTGCTGCGGGCCGCGGGCGCGCTGGTGAAGGAGGAGCCCTACGAGAACAACGTCGGCTATTCCGAGCGCGCCGACGTGCCGATCGAGCC
>JBAIXJ010000248.1:0-2291 GCA_037916645.1 Opitutales bacterium
ACGCTGGTCGCGTCGGTCGGACTGACCACGGTCGTGTGGGTGACGACCGCCTACCTGACGCCGGCCACGCCGCGCGCCGCCCTGCAGAAGTTCTACGCCGCGGTGCGCCCCGCCGGCCCGGGCTGGAATTCGATCCGCGCGGAGAGCGGCCTGCCGGCCTCGCCCGACAGCCTGCCGTCGGGCCTGCTCGCGGCGGCGTGCGGCGCGGCGGCCATCTGGTCGGCCCTGTTTGCCACCGGCGCGCTGCTTTACGGCCAGACGGCCCGCGCCATCGTGCTGGGAGTGGTCGCGGTCGCCACCGGCGTGGTCTGCCTGCGGACGCTCCGGCGGCAGGGATAGGGGTTCGGCGATTCGTACCTTGTTCGCCCATAGGCATTGTAGGCCGCCAGCTCGCTGGCGCCAAAACCCGATACCTGACGGGCGCCCGTGAACGGGCGGCGTACAGATGGACGAGAGACACGTTCAATTCGTGGGTCGATGGACGGGTCGGTACCGGGCGCATTCCAATGTTGCGTTGGGGTATCCGAACCTCACGAATCCCAGATCGGATGAATTTCGAACAGGGACGTGAAATGCGGGCGGCGGCGGATGATCCTCCGCCGGCCCACGATTCAAATCCCGCTGGCCGGTGCCCGCGCTTCAGCCTCCTGTGGGTCGCGGCCGCGCTGCTGGCGACGACGGCGGCCAAACTGCCGCCGCGTCCGACCAGCCCGCTGGACGAGGCCGCCATGCTGCATTGCATCGCCTGGGTGGCGCCGGCGTACCCGACGGAGGCCATCGCGCGCAAGCTCGAGGGCCGGGTCCGGCTGCGGTTCATCATCGACGAAAAGGGCGCGGTGACCAAGGCGCGGGTCCTGAAAAGCTCGGACCCGCTCTTCGAGCAACCGGCGCTGGCCGCGGCGCAGCAATGGCGGTTTGAGCCGGTCACGGAAAACGGACGCTCCGTGCCCAAATGCGTGGAGGGCGAGGTGCCCTTTGAGCTGGCCGATCTCAAACCGCGGTCGGAGCTGTCGCGGTTGGAGGCCCGGGTGGTGAACGACTTGGTTTATCCACCAACCACACCGCCGGTGAAAACCTACGCCCCGGATCCGGCCTACCCGGATTCGCTGCTGCCGCGCAAACTCCCCGGCCACGTGCTGGTGGATTTCCGCCTCGATTCCGATGGGCGGGTGACCGCAACCAGGGTGCTCGCGGGCACCCACCCCGAATTCATCAGCCGGGCGTTGGCGACGGTGCGAAGCTGGACCTTCCGTCCCGCGCGGCAGGGAGACTTGGCGGTGGCGGGTTCGCTGCAGGCCAAGCTGGACTTTGACTACGTGCGGGCGGAGGGGGAGACGGTTGATTTGCTGGCGAGCAATGAATTGTTCCTGGTGCAGAAGGAGGGCGTGGCGACGCCCGAAGTGCCGCCGAGTCCCTTGATTCTGGTCGATCCGGCCTTTCCCGCCCCGCTGCTGCAAGCGGGAACCGAAGGCGAGGCGGCCATCGAATTCGTCATCGGCGCGACGGGTGGCGTGGAGCGGGTGATCGTGGTGGAGGCGACCGACCCGGCATTTGGGCGGGCGCTGGCGGCAGCCGCAGAGGCGTGCTGGTTTCAGGCGGCCGAGACAAACGGCCAGGGCGTATCCGCGGTCGCCACTTGGCGGCACAAGTTCAGCCCGACCGCGGCGATCCGGAGTGGCCAGACGTTCGCGCAGTTCGCCGAGTGGGTGCGGAATAGTGATCCGGCCGCGCTCGGCGCCCGCGGACTGGACCGGCCGCTCACGCCCTGCTTTCAGGTGCCGCCGGTGTATCCGTTGGCGCTGCGGGCGGAGAGCGTGAAAGGGGCGGCGACAATCGAGTTCGTCGTGGACCGCGACGGGCGGTGCCGTCTGGCCCGGATCGTGTCGGCGACGCGGGAAGAATTCGGCTGGGCGGCGGCGACCGCCGTCGAGCGTTGGGTGTTCGATCCGCCCACCCGCCGGGGCGCGCCCACCGCCGTGCGCGTGAGCATTCCGTTCCAGTTCGAGCCTCCGGGGTGACCGGCGGTTGACGCCCGGCGCGGGGCGCGGCAGGGTGGAGGTTCATCGCCTTCGCCATGAAGCTGACGCTCACGCAAAAGGAATACTATCGCCTGCTCGAACTCACCCACCTTGGAATGTGGGTGGTGACGGGCTACCAGGGGGAGGAGACGGCCGCGGCCAAGCGGTATTTCGACCTCGACCAGAAGCTGCTGGAGTGGGCGACCGAGGCCGGTTGCGCCGATCTGGTCGGCCGGCGCGACGACGGCACGCTGCAGCCCTCGCCGAAACTGG
>JBAIXJ010000249.1:0-1859 GCA_037916645.1 Opitutales bacterium
AGAGGTGGCGGCGGCCGCCTCCTCTGCGCCTTCGTGTCTTTGTGGTGAAAGGAAACACGGCATGAGCGACGCGCGCACCGACCTGCTGCTGGCGTTCTACGGCGACGACTTCACCGGCTCGACGGATGCCCTTGAGTTCCTGAGCCGGGCCGGCGCACGCACGGCGCTGTTCCTCGAACCGCCGACGCCCGCGCGGCTGGCCCGCTATCCCGGGCTCCAGGCGGTCGGGGTGGCCGGTCGCACACGTTCGCTTTCGCCGGATGCGATCGCGGCGGAATTGCGGCCCGCATTGGCGGCTCTCCGCGCGCTGGGAGCGCCGCAGGTCCACTACAAGGTGTGTTCGACCTTCGATTCCTCGCCGACGGTGGGCAGCATCGGACGGGCGATCGATGTGGCGGCGGAGATCTTTCGCGCGAAATTCGTGCCGCTGCTGGTCGGGGCCCCGGCGTTGGGGCGGTATTGCGTGTTCGGCAATCTTTTCGCCCGGATGGGCATCGGGTCCGACGGGGCAATTCACCGGCTCGACCGGCATCCCGCGATGAGCCGGCATCCGGTGACACCGGCCGACGAGAGCGACCTGCGCCGGCACCTCGCGCGGCAGACCGCCAAGCAGATCGGCCTGTTCGACCTTCTGCACCTGGCGGCGTCGGAAACGGACGGCCGGGCCGCATTGGAGCGAATTCTGGCGGAGGGCGCCGAGATCGTGCTGTTCGACGTTCTGTATCCCGAGCAGCTGGAACGCATCGGCCGCCTCCTCGACAGGTATGCCAGCCGCGAGCACCCCCTTTTCTCCGTGGGCTCATCCGGCGTGGAGATGGCGTTGGGCGCTGCCTGGGCCGCGCAAGACCGGTTGCAGCCGGTGACCCGCTGGCCGACGCCGGGCCCGGCCGAGCGGCTGCTGGTGGTTTCGGGAAGCTGTTCGCCAGTCACGGAGCGGCAGATCGCGTGGGCGTTGGCGCACGGTTTTGTCGAAGTGCCGCTGGACCCCGGCGCGTTGGCTGCCGAAGGTAGGGCGCGCTGCTGGCCAGCAGAGCCGGGCGCGCCGGGTCGACGGACGGCCCAGCGGTCCGTCCCCACCGACGCACCGGAGGCAGAAATCGCGGTTGCCGTTGCCCGGCATCTGGGCGCCGGACGCCCCGTCATCGTCCACACCAGCCGCGGGCATGCCGATCCGCGCCTGGCCACGCCGGGCGGGCGGAGCGCCGAGGTCGTCGGCCAGGCGCTCGGGCGGGTCGTGGGCGCGGTGAACCGGCAGGTCCACCTCCGACGCGTTGTTTTTGCCGGCGGCGACACCTCGAGCTATGCCGCGCGGGCGCTGGGTCTGGAGGCGCTGGAGATGATCGCGCCGCTAACGCCGGGCGCCCCGCTGTGCCGGGCCCGGGCGCCGGGTTCGGCGCTGGACGGACTTGAGGTCAATTTCAAGGGCGGCCAAGTCGGCGCCGAGGACTATTTCGGCGCAGCCGCCCGGGGGGCATCGTGAAATCCGGCCACCGGTCATCGCAAATCTGGAAGCGCCGGGCCGCGCGGTGCTGGTCCGTGGCTCCCCCGGTTCAATGCCTTCGATTACACGATTAGCGATTCCCCGCTGACCGATTTCGAGATCGCCATGAAGCACAAGACCCTCGCCCTCCTGCACACCTCCGCGACGCTCGTGCCGGTGTTCGCCCAGCTGTGCAAGGCGAAGCTGCCCAATGTCGACACGTTCAACATCGTTGACGACTCCCTGGTCCGGACAATCGGCGCCCGCGGCTCGCTGACCGCCGACATTGCCCGCCGGGTGGCGGCGTATATCACGTCGGCCGAGGCGGGCGGCGCCGATCGAATTCTCGTCACGTGTTCGTCGATCGGACCGGCGGTGG
>JBAIXJ010000250.1:0-3582 GCA_037916645.1 Opitutales bacterium
GGGCGAAGAAATCCGCGGCGCGCAGGCGCCCCTCGACCCACGGCCCCAGGAGATCGGCGGCCGTGCATTTCCATTGGTCACGGAACGGCAGGCTCGTCCCGTATTCGCGGATCAGCTCGAGCCGGCCACCCACCACCACCAGGGTCCCGGCGAGCGCCGCGAGGACCCACCACCGGCGGATCCCGCCGGCCGCAGTCACTTGATCTCGATGTCCGTCCATGCCGACCAGTCCCAGCCGTTGTCGTTGTGGGGGCCGGGACCGACTTCCAGGCGCAGCTGTCCGCCGGCGAGGTTCGTCAACGGGACGGTGAATCGTTGCAGGCCGCGGTCCGCTGGAACATCCCGCGGATTCAGAATGCGGGAGTAGACCACGGTGCGGGTGATGCCGTCGGTCCACACGACCCGGAACTCCGCACCGTCGGAGTGGCCGCCATTCTCGTAGGCGCCCGGCGGAAGGCCGAAGGCCCCGGACACCTCACGCGCCCCCGGCGGCAGCACGAAGCTCATCTCGCTGGGCGCGTGCATCACGATCGCCTTTTCGCCCGAGATCTCGATTTCCGAGGGCGTGGTGAAGGAGGTGAAGGACGCCGGCGCGGTCTTGAACATCCAGAACTGGGCCTGCGCGGCGCTTTCGAAAAAGGCGGCACCCGCGGTCGACGGCGTCAGCGCGAAGAATCCGATCCGGACCCGCCGCCGGTAGAAGGACCGGTCGCCGGGCGCGACATCGACTGTGATCGACCGGACCCAGTTGAGCGATTTCCCGCCGGCGAAGCGCATGTAGCTGTCGAGATCGGTCACGAGCGGGTTGAGGATGAATCCCGTGCGCCCCTCCGGTACGGGGAGGCGGAAGCTCTGGCGCTTGCCGTCGGTCAACTCCACGTTGAGGCGGACAAACGCGGGCTTGTAGAGAAAATCGCGCAGGCGGCCGAGCAGCGACGGCGTCACGTCAATGACCGCCCAGACATGCTGGTCGGCCAGATCGTCGAGCGGACAGGCGACGCCGAGCGCCGCCGCCACCGTCCGCAGCCGGCGCGGCTGCAGCGTCGCGGGATCCGGGCGGTCGGCCCGCCGCCGCCAGAGCTGCCAGCCCTTCTCGGAAAGCACGTACTCGTAGTCGTGCTCGAACAGGTAGAGCAGGGGGGCGTCGTCGAGGGAGGGCAGGCGGTCGTCGACAGTCTGGATCTTGAGCAGGGCGTACTCCGGCGCCCGCGCCGAGGCGTAGAAGTCGGCGTTCAGCCGCGCGAGGCCGGGCGTGAAGGCGGCGTAGCTCTGGAACACCGGCCGCGGGTGGTAGTTGAGCCCGTTGAACAGCGCCACGCCCTGCTCGAAGCCCAGCACGTCGACGGTCGCCTGGCCGACCGCGGCGCGCACCCGCGGCAGGGCGACCTGCGTCTTCTGCTCCTGGAGGCGCACGTCGTAGGTGCGGCGGTACGCGGACCAGTGCGTGAGGTTCGAAATCCGGCTGACCAGATTGCCCTGGAGCTGGGCGGCCGCGCTCTCGACCACCCCGGGCAGGGCGTCGCGGACGCCCAGCACGCACAGAATGCCGGCAGGCACGAGCAGCAGGCGCTGCAGCCAGCGCCAGCGCGGGGCGTCCTCCATCAGGACGGGGAACCCCGTGACGGGGACGAGGGCGCAGATGAAGAAGCCGATCATGTGGCCGTCGGACCGGACAAAGCCGTGCTTCCAGTTCAGGTAAATGAAGGCTCCGAGGACCGCGGCATGGGCGAGACCGCGCACCTTGTCGGCCTGCAGGCGCCAGTACAGCACCGTGTAGGCGATCAGGGCGCCCAGGACGATCACGCCCTCACGGAACGGCACGGGCGGCGTCGGCAGGCCCATCGAGGCCTGGTAGCCCTGGCTGAACTCCCACGAGTACCAGAGGAAGGCGGGCAGGTGCAGCGGATTCTGCCGGCACAGCACCCAGAGCGCGAGGAAGCCGCCGAGGTACCACGCGGCCGGCCGGAGCGCGGCGCGCGGCTGGCGCCGGGCCTCCAGCCCGGCCGCGACGGCGACGGCGAGCGTGGCCAGGAGCAGGTTGGTGAACTTGATGATCGCGAGCAGGGCGAGGAACAGGAGGATCAGCGGCGTGCTCCGCCGCGCCGGTCCGCCCGCGCGCCGCACCAGCTCCCAGCCCAGCAGCGCGATGATGATCATCTGCAGCGCGTCCTCGTAGATCACGCCGAGGAGGAGGAAGAAGACGAAATAGACCACCTGCGACACGCCGCGCAGCTTGCGGCCCTGGGCCACGATCACCGCGGCGAAGATCGCCGACTTGACCGCCGTCCAGGCGACCATCCACCCGAAGAGCGCCCCGCCGTAGGTGTTGCCCATCAGAAAGCCGAGCGGGCCGTAGGTGAAGATCACGTCGCGGCCGAACTGGAGGTGATGCTGGAAGAACCAGCCGAGGGCGATGCGCCAGGAGTCGTCGAGGTCGGCCGTGGGATAGCGGGGGAAGTTGAAGATCGTCAGCGCGAGCAGCAGCCAGAGCAGGAATCGTCCGAGCAGACCGCCGAGCTCGGAGGCGGGCGCCGGGGCCGGTTGGGGTTCTGAAGTCATGGGCAAAGGGGAGGGGCGGGGCGGGGGTCAGGGCGACGTCTCGAACGCGAGATCCGCCCAATAGGTCCAGTCGCAGGCGTTGTTGCCCACGGGCCCGGGCGAGATCGCGAACTCGATCCGTCCGCCCGCGGCGCCGGCGGGGAGGGCGGCGGTGAACGACTGCAGGGGGCGGTCCTCCGGACGGGTCGTCGGTTGCAGCAGCCGGCGGAGCAGGACGCGCCGCTCCTCGCCCGGGCCAACCCAGATCACGGAGAACTCCGCGCCGTCGGTGGGCGTGGGATTGTCCGCCGCAAACGCGCCCGGGCGGAAGCCGAAGTTGCCGCGCACCCGGAGCGTGTGCGGCGCCACGGGGTAGCTCAGCAGCGAGGGCGCATGGGCGAAATACACAAAGTGGCCGTCCTCCCAGCCGGCGGTCGGCCCGAACGGCGCGCGCACGGCCAGTGGCGCCACCATGCGGTTGACACACGGCAGGCCGAACGCCGCCAGCTTTCCGGACGGCACGGACGACTGGTCGCACTCCACCTGGGCCGGGGCCCCGTCGCGCGTCGCCCCGTCGGCCCCCGTGGCGCGCACGAAAAGGCGGTGCACCCCGGCACCCAGCCGGTCGAAGGGCACCGTGAACCGCAGGGTGATCGAGCCGGTCGGCGGGAAGCTCACGGCGTCGACCGGGGTGTTGTCCGCCAGCAATTCGAGGCGTTGGAGACGGCCGGCCGGATCCTCGCCGACCGCGAAGAAATCCGCCGGCTCCGCCCCCACGACGGGCGGACCGAACACCTGGGGTGCGGCCAGCCGGCTGGGGATGGCGCCGCCCGCCAGCGGGAAGGGACGCCGGCGCGCGGAATCCTTGATCATGTACAGGCGGAAACCCTGCGGATCGAACTGGGCCGGGTCGGCCGCGACGTAACGGGCGGCGACATAGGCGGCGAGATCAGGGAATTTCCCGATCGGGTATTTGGAGAAATGCCGGTGCGGCCCGAAGCTGCAGTCGACGATGAACACGGGGCGGCGGGCATCGAGATCGGC
>JBAIXJ010000251.1:0-6915 GCA_037916645.1 Opitutales bacterium
CCACCGCCATCAGGCCGCGGAATAACCCCTCGACCGGAGCCGGATACAGCTTCACGTCGCTCGTGTCGCGCGGGCCCGCGAACAGTTTCCGCCGGGCCGCGATCAGCGGAAACGGGAGCGCGTTCCAATGCGTGTTGAGCTCCACCGTGAAGCCGGCGGCGCGCAGCAAGATCGCCACCTCCCGGCGGACGAATCGGTGCTTCGAGTGCACCGCGACGTCGTGATAGGACCATAGCCAGCGGTACGCGGGCAGGTTGAGCACGAGCCAGCCGTCCGGCCGCAGGCAGCGCCGGAACTCGGCCACCGCCGCGTCGGGCTCGGCGAGCTCGTACAGGACGTCCGCCGCCACGATGGCGTCGAACATCCCCGCGGCGAATGGCAGCGCGGTCACCGAACCGTCCACGATCGGCGCCCGGCAGCGGCTGCGCGCCAGCTCGCAGGCGAGGCTCGAGTGGTCGACGCCGGTCAGGGACCAACGCGGTTCGCGCCGATCCAGGTAGCGGATCATGCCCCCGGTGCCGCACCCCGCGTCGAGCACCGCGGCCGGTCGCGCGCCGAGCCGTGCGTGCAGCAGCCGGTGCACATGGGCGTGGAGCGAGCGGAAGTACCACATCCGGTCCTCGACCTCCGCCAGCTTGCGGTACTCGCCAGGCTCCATACCGCAGTGTCATGCGCCGCCCGATGCGCCAAGACGACGAAAAACTTCCCGGCCCCAAATCTGGGCGGAACGCACCCGCGTTGCGCGCCGCCCGCCCGTACCTGTCCGGCCGCACCTGTTACCGAATACCCGCATCCAACGTCTTTCCAGAAAGCGAATTGTCGGACGCGGGCCGATCTGGCACGATTCCGGCGAGAATGTCGGTCGACACCCGTCACATGAAGACTCTGTATCGCGGTGCTTCGCTGTTCCTGCTCAGTTGTTTGTGTCTGAGTGTTCCGGCTCCCGGCTCCGAAGACTCGCTGGTTATCGCGACGTATTCCACCGTGCATAACGGCTATGCGCGTCAGAAGGGTCCGGACGGATCATTCAGGCGGGAATACTACGCCCTCGCCCAAGGCCGATACATGCCCGGCCTCAAGAGAGACCGCTCGATCGACGACGTGAAGTTCCCTCCCCTGGCGGGGTTGGTCGCGCAGTACTTGGCGCGAGAGAACTATTACATGGCCCAGGACTCGAAATCCGCCGAACTGCTCCTGATTATCACCTGGGGCACGACCATACCATTTGGCGACAGCGTCTATCGGGCGAACCTCAGTACCTTCCTGGCCTCGATGAATCACGCCGTCGCCGCCACCCACGCCGCGGCCGGGACGCCCATGAGCGTTGAGGGCATCCAATCGCCCCAATCCAGCGTCGCCGCCGCGGCCCGAAGTGCGTTCGAGCAGGATTTGTATCAGATGCTGATGTTCGAGGGCATGCGCGACAGAGCCGACGAGTACAACGCAGGTCTTCTCGGCTACGGAGACGAAATGAACCGCTATCGGCATGGATCCTGGAGCCCCAGCATGTTCGCCGGCGCCGGCACCGCCTACTACGACATGAAGGATGACATCGAGAATGAGCGTTACTTCGTGGTGATCGCGGCGTACGACTTCAAGGCGGCGCTCAAGGAGGGCAAGCGGAAGCTCCTCTGGGTCACGCGCGTCAGCGTCCAGGCGCAGGGCAACCAGTTCGATCGGGACGTGTCCGCCATGCTCGCCAAGGCCTCACACCATTTCGGCCGGAGCAGCGGCCGTCTTCTGCGGCAGTACTACGAGGGCGTCGTCACCGTCGGCGACCTGAAGGTTCTCGGCTACGAGCCCGGCCCGGCGCCCGCCCCCGCCAAGCCCGAAGACCGGAAATGAGCTGCCACCGGAGCTAAGCCGAATCCTCGCCGCCCCAAGCCCGGTAAAGAGTCCCCGGTGGATTCCGGTTTGGACCGGCAATGACCTGCCTCGAAGATATCGATCGCTGGGGCGTTCACGTCCCGGCTGCAGGCTCCACCGCCCCGCGGCAGTACCGGTCTGGCCTCGGCTACCCACCGAATGCAATGCTATCAAGTGGCAGATCGAGGGCGTTCCGCAGGTTGTACTGATCCGAGACCCGCCGATGAGCGGGCGGCAATCGCGACGATCAATGGCCGATAGCAGGCTGCTCGCTTTGCGCGTGAGGGGCCCGCGCCTATTTCGCCGGCGGCGGGGCCGGGCCGGGCGGAGGCGTGGCGGCGTCCAGTTTGCGCACGGCGCGGATGACGAGGTTGCGGAGATTGAACGCCACGGGCCGCAGGGTGTCGCCCTCCATTTATCCACGTCGGCGTCGGTCCCGTCTCGCGGTGCACGCCCGCTGAAATACCGCCGAGGCGGGACTTGCGCCGAGAAGCGCCGGGGCGACATCGCGGCCGCCCGCCATTTCCTCCTTTCTCAGTAATGCCGCAGGTTCGGGATTATTCGGTCTCTTCCCACTCGACCTCGGGTCCCTTGGCATCGTCCCATTTTGTGACGATTCCCGATCCGTTGAAGAAATGCTCAAGGCACAGCCAGCCGGCCTTCTGGTCTCCCGCGTGGTCGCGAATGAGCAGTCGATAGACAGGCTCCCAAGCCGAGCCGAAGAATGGACCTTTCAGGAGCCACCTCCGTTCAGCGGAGAGGATGGTGAACCCATGCCTTTCCGCCCAGGCCGCCAGCCTCACCGACCCGGAAACGTTATTCTTGATCCTGTGGATCAATAGCGCGGTGAGGGCCGCGATCAGAGTCGCCACCACCGCCAAGCCCAACAAGACCCTGATCTCGGATCCCCCAGATTGAGCGTTGGCTGCAATTGGATTCACGACCTAACCGGCGTTGGCCGATCGGACGCGGAGTGTGACGACGCGACACTCGGGGAGCCGTCACAGAGGAAACTGAACCGAAACGGCCATTTCTTCCCCACAATCAAGAACACGAGCCAACCACCGATCGAAAACCAAAGCGCGACCGCCGCCGGCCAGGCCGTCAGCAGAAGAGCGATACCGTAGACCAACTTCGGCGGTGTCAGAGCTGGATCGATCTTGGCGAACGGCAGAATTATCAAGAGCGGAAAGAGAACCGCACCGAAAGCGCTTATCAGGCAAAACCGAAAGACTGTTCCGAAAACCGGCCGACGTGCCGTAATCGAGATTCGCCTGGCGGCATCGGCTGGACGATCGGCGCCAGGGCGGGGCCCGGCGCCTCCGGACGGCGCCGCTCCGGGCAATGCCTCCAGCAATTTGCCAGGCCCGGCTTCGTTATGCGTCCGCTTGCCCCGGAGTTTGAAAATGAGAAAGGCAAACATGGCCACCTGTACCCCGATGATGAACCAGAGCAGGTCGAATGTGCTGTAGCCGAAACTCAATGGCAGCTTCGGCGCGATGCTCGCGCCCGACTCCGCGATCGTAACTTTCTTGCCTTCGAGGAAACGCAAGAGCAACGGATCGTCGTGTGGCCGGACCGGCGTACCCGTCACATACACCTCGTCGACGACCCCAGTCTCACGCCATTCAATCGTGGCAAGATCGACGAAGTGGACTACGGTGACCTTGCCTGTATCAACGGATTTGATGAAATCCTGGTAAGGGACAAACTTGGTGCCGGCACCGTACGAAGCGGCAAGAGTGAAAGTCCACAGGGCGCTCAGGAGTAGTCTATTCATGTTCTAGGGGTGCGCGGGAGTCGCTCGTCTCCGTGCGGAATTGGCTTTTCACCATGGGCAGGAGCTGGATCGACCTTTCTCCTTGAAAGCGACTCGCGAGCCAAGGCATCCGTCTGCCGCCCGAACCTGGAATCCGGGAGGGCGCGCATATCGACTGCCTTCTGGCATTCACCAGATTTCGGCGCGAGAATATTCCGTATGGCGGTGGGATCGGCGCGCCAAAGTCCGGGACCCGGCCGCTGGCCGGGCAATCGGCTCATTTCGCCGGCGGCGGGGCCGGGCCGGGCGGAGGCGCGGGGGCGTCCAGCTTGCGCACCGCGCGGATGACGAGGTTGCGGAGATTGAACGCCACGGGCCGCAGGGTGTCGCCCTCGGGTACGACGGGCGCCTTGTCCGTCTCGAACCGCCACGCGTTGTCGCCCGGCTCCAGCCGGATGCCCGGCAGGCGGACGGAGGTGCTGGCGCGGCCGACCGGGCCCTCCCAGCGCAGGGCCTTGCCCTCGAACACCCGGATCGTCCGGTCATCGAACGCGCGCAGGTCGAACTGCAGATCCACCTCGATCGGGACCGCCTGCGGATTGCGGATGACGATTCCGGCCGAGCCGCGGCTCCACTGCCAGTACTCGAAGTGCGAGCGCTCCGCCTGGTACCAGTCGCCCGGGAACTCGACCTCGATGCCGCGGTGCGACGGCGCCATCCACACCTCGCGCGGACCGGTCACCTTGTAGCCCTCGCTGCCCGGCGGGCGCAGCTGATCGGGCGCGCTCAGCGCCGACAGGTTGCCCAGCAGGAGAACCGGCCACCACCAGCGCCCCCGCGGCAGCACGGCGTTGAACGCCAGCGTGAGCGGCAGGACGATGCGGGCGGCCGCGCCCGGGAACCCGCCCCACGGCGAGGGCCCGAGGAGGAGCAACAACACCGCGAACGGGGCGCCGACGCGCCACCAAAGGTTCGGCCACTGCGGGCGGAGCGCCATCACCAGCACCTGCACCGTCAGCGAGATCAACATGAGCAGCATCCACATGCCGGACGAATCCCAGCCGTTGAGACGGAATTCCCGGATCGCGGTGGCCCACTTGCCGACGAACGCCGCCAGGGGCGTCCCAAAGTTGCCCTGGCCGGTGTTGCTTGGCACGCCGTAGTAATACCACAGGCAGCCCACCCACAGCGCCAGCGGCAGGACCGTGACCAGGCCGCGGCCCACGGTGCGCGCGCTTTCCCGCCAGTCCCAGCCGCCGAGCGGAACGAACGACACGCCGGGGCCCCGCACGCTCAAGGACGACGGACGGACGCCCCAGTGCGGACTCGGCAGCACGGCGAGGCCCGCCAGCAGGTTCGTCTCCCGGCCCAACCCCGCGATGCCGAGCACGCCGGCGGAGGCCCAGCGGCGTCCCTGCTCGGCCAGCGCGACGCCCCACGCGATGAGCAGCAGGCTCGGCCCGTCCATCAACGCCTCGCGCACGCTCATCGTCATGCCCCACGCGAACAGGGTCCCGGCCCAGCGGACGAGGTTGTTCAGCGAGTCAGGGGGAAACCAGCGCCAGAGCAGCCATGCGAGGATCAGCCAGGCTGCGATGCCCTGCAACGCGTACGCCTGCAGAATCCAGGCCGGCTGCCCCAGCCCGAGGACAAACGCGGTCCAGCTGAAAAGGATGCGCCGCGCGCGGTACGGGAGATTGTCGACCGAGTGCTCCAGGTCCCGGCTGCGCAGGAGCGGCTTGATCGCCATCTGGGCGTAGTATTGGCCGTCGTAGCCGTCGGAGTCCCGGTAGACGTAGTAGTCGACGCCCCGCAGTTCCCGGATCCGGTTGAGGTGCGGGGCCCCGCCGAAATAAATCAGGCACGTGAAACCCCGGCCGGGAAGATAGTACTGGGCGGCGACCCACAGAAAATAACCCACCAGCGCGGCGCTGATCAAAACGTACAGGCTGCGCGGCCAGCGCCTGAGAAATGATTTGAACAGCACCACGAAAAAAGGACAAACCACTCACCCAGCCTTAGCGAGGCAAGAATGGATCTCTCCTCTCCTTCCGTCACCCGGCCATCGCCCGCCGCCCGCCCCGACGCGGCGGCTGAAACGTCGCCCGCGACGGACTGGCGCAAGATCGCCGCGCTGTTCCTGGGTTCGCGGATTCTGATCTGGGCGGTCGCGGGCGTGTCGCTGGCGGTCGTGGCCAAGGGGCCCTATTTCTCCCAGCAAACGCCCGGGCAGGGCTGGTTCATGCGCTGGGACGCCGGGCTCTACTTGATTCTCGCGACCCAGGGCTACCACGTGGATCCGGTCGCGCACACGGGCAACGTCAACTTCCTCCCCTTGTACCCGCTGCTCGTCTACGTGGGCTCGCTGGGCGGGTGGCTCAAGCCCTGGGTCGTCGGGTATCTCGTGTCGCTGGCGTGTCTGGGCGGCGCCTGCGTCTGGCTGTGGAAGGCGGTGGCGCGGGAACGGGGCGATGCGCGGCTGGCCACGCTCGCGGTCGCCTTCCTGCTGTTTGGCCCGGTGAGCTTCTTTTTCTCCACGCTCTACTCGGAGTCGCTGTTCCTGCTGCTCGCCGTCGGCAGCCTCGACTCGGCCCGCCGCGGCCGGTGGTGGTGGGCGGGGATCCTTGGCGCGCTGGCTTCGCTCACCCGCTCCATCGGCGTCATCCTCATTATTCCCCTGCTCTGGCAATGGTTCGAATCGGCGCGCCGCGCGGGCCGCCGCGGTCCGCCGGCCGCGCTCCAGATTGCCGCCTGCCTGCTGCCCGTGACGGGGTTCCTCCTGTATTGTGGCTACCTGGGCGTGCGGTTCGGCGATCCGCTGGCCTATTTCCACACCCAGGACGCGGGCTTCGGGCGCCATTTCGCCTGGTTCTACGGACTCTTCGCCCGCGAGAGCTTCAGCGGGCAGGCCCTTTTCTACCAGATCTGGTTCGCCTCGACCGTCGTGACGGCGTTTGGGCTGCTCCTCGGCGGCGTACTCTTTCGGATTCCCGTGGCCTGGTCGGTCTTCGGGCTGTCGGCTCTCTGCATCTATGTCTCGTCCCGCTTGGTCGAATCGCTCCCGCGCTATTGCAGCGTGATCTTCCCGCTGTACCTGGTGCTCGCCCTCGTGGCGCGCCGCTGGCCCCGACTCGCCTTGCCTCTGCTCACATTTTCGGCCGCACTTCTGGCCCTATCCGTCATTCTCTTCGTCAATGGCTATTGGTTCACCTGATCCGACCGCTCCCGCCTCCCATGCTTGACCGCCTGACCGGAATCCGCCGGCTCGACCTCTGGCTGCCCCTGGCGGC
>JBAIXJ010000252.1:0-7329 GCA_037916645.1 Opitutales bacterium
GCAAACGCCTCGACTCCGAACGCGGGCACCGATCCTTCGCCGCCCATGACGATCACGCGCGTCTCGGGCTGGATCGACCGGAGGGCCTTGATGACCTCCAGTCCGCTCAACCGCGGCATGCGGACATCGGTGATGACCAAGTCGAACAGCTTCTGCCGGACCAGGTCGATTCCTGCCTGGCCGTCGCCCGCCGTGACCACGTCGTGGCCGCAGAGCTGCAGGATCTTGTCGGCCATCCGACAGATCATCTCCTCGTCATCAATCACCAGTATCTGTGCCATGACTTGCCTCGACCGGACTCGTGCCGCGAGGTGCCGCAGGTTAACCCAGAACTTGCGCCGGCGCGGCGTGGAGGGGGCGAAAAGGCCGAATTTCACGCTTGGTTTACCGTCTTTCGGACCCCGCAGAATGCGAGACATTGCATCCCGCGGCGGGTGGCCGTGGGGGCGCGTCGCCCCGGCTAATTGTTCGCTTCCGCCGCGGCTCCGCCACCCGCTGGGAAGCCCGCCGGGCGCGCCGCCGACTCAGCTGGCTTGTGCGGCGTGCGCACATTTGGTAGGAGGTTTGTGCTGTGCCACTTCCGCCAACCGGAATTCCCCGAAGGCTACGCGGATGCCCATGACCCTAGCGAAGGCAATTCACAAACTCCGCCGCCACTTGCGCGACTACGGGCTGCTGCACACGGTGGCCCAGGTGGCGCGTTACCCTCTTGCCTGGCTTTTCGTCACCCGCAACTACCGCATCTCGCGGCTGGATCTGGAAGCGTACGTGCCCCCGGGTCGAAGCGATCTGACCCTGCAGTATCGCTTCATCACGGCGGAGGATCGGGAGATTATCCGCCAGATTGAGGCCATGCAGGAATGGCTCGAGGGCGTGGTGGCGCCGAAGCTGCAGGCCGGAGACCTCTGCGTGGTCGCCCTCGACGGCGACACCGTGGTCGGATTGAAGCTCGTGACCTTCGGGCGGTACATTGGCATCATTGACTGGACGCACGCTGCGCGGCCCGATCTGGCCTGGGTTTATTTCATCGGCGTGCGCCATGACTTCCGCGGGCGGGGCGTCGCACTGGAACTCCGGAACCGGATGGTCGCGGAACTCAAGCGTCGCGGCATCACGCGCCTCTATTCCGGCGCGATGACGTTCAACGTCGCCTCGCTCCGGAACCAGCACAAGGCAGGGTATCGGGAGATCGCGGACGTCAGGTTCCGGCGCTTCCTGTGGTTCGGCCGGCGCCGGTATTCCCGGATTCGCGCGGCGTCGCGACCGGCGTCAACCCTGCCGAGGGCGGCGACCTGCGTGCCGGCCCTTCTTTGCCTGTCGCAGCTGTGGCCCGGCTGAGGCGGGGAGGGATTACGGCCCGCGGCGCCGGGTTCCGAAGGGCTCGCCTCCGCCACGCGGGTCGCTCCGGCGATCCCGGGCCGCTCCGGCATGTTCCGGGGCCGGTTTGATGATAGCTGGGAGAGTCGAACAGCTAGATTGCTTCGGGCGCGAGAGTCTGGTCAAAATCGGGGCCGAAAATGTCCGCCCAGCTTCGGCTCTCGTCAAAAACCGGCCGATCCAGCCGCGCGTCTCTTGCCCTATCCATCGGTGGCGCCAGGCGGGAGTCCGGAGACTCCTTCGCGCGCTGCGGCCAATCTGCGGCTTGTCCTGCGACGGCAGGCATCGCTGATCAGCCGGAAGCCGGTCGTGGCGGCGAGGGCGCCCAATGAGCGGCGGAGCGGCACCTGGCGGCCGGCCGCCGCATTCGCTCGCGGCGTTGGTTGCGGAACGGGCGCGGGAGGGTCCCGCCCGCATCGCGTTGGTGGGGCCGGGCCGCGAGCCGCTCACCTACGCGGGGCTCGCCGCCCTGGTTGACCGGACGCTCGCGCGCCTGAATGAGCTGGGCATCGGTCCGGGCGACACGCTCGCAACCGTGGTGCCCAACGGCCCGGAGGCCGCGGCCTCGTTCATCTGCCTCGCGGCGGGAGCCACTGCGGCACCGCTGAATCCCGCATATCAGGCACCCGAGTTTGAGTTCTACCTCTCCGATCTGCGCGCGAAGGCGCTCGTGATCCCGCGGGGGCTGGATTCGCCGGCCCGCGCGGTCGCCGCCCGGCTCGGCGTGGGCGTGCTGGAACTCTCTGCGGGCGTCGGCCCGGCCGGCTCGTTCGATCTGGAGGGAGTGGGCATGGGCCGGGCGGCAAGAAGCGGCGCCGCGGGCCCGGACGATGTCGCCTTGGTGCTGCACACCTCCGGGACCACGTCGCGGCCGAAGTTGGTGCCGCTGACCCAGCGCAACCTGCTGTGCTCGGCCGGGAACATCGGCCGCACGCTGGCCCTCACCCCGGAGGATCGCTGCCTGAACGTGATGCCCCTGTTTCATATCCATGGCTTGGCGGCGGCCGTGCTCGCCACGCTCCAGGCAGGCGCCAGCGTCGTGTGCACGCCAGGATTCCTGGCCCCGATGTTCTTCGACTGGCTGGCCGAGTTTCAGCCCACCTGGTACTCGGCCGTGCCCACCATGCACCAATCCGTGCTGGCACGGGCGAAGGAACGCGGCGACGCGCCGCCTCCCTGCCGGCTTCGCTTCGTCCGGTCGTCGTCGGCCGCCCTGCCGCCGCAGGTCATGGCCGCGTTGGAGGCGAAGCTGGGCGCCCCGGTGATCGAGGCCTATGGCATGACCGAGGCGGCGCACCAGATGGCGAGCAATCCGCTGCCGCCGGGGCGCCGCAAACCGGGGTCCGTCGGCCGGCCGGCCGGGCCCGAGATCACGGTGGGAGGGGAACGCGGCGCCCGTCTCGGCGCGGGACAGGTGGGCGAAATCCTGATCCGCGGCCCCAACGTCACCGGCGGCTACGCCCACAACCCGGAGGCCAATGCCTCCGCCTTCTCCGAAGGCTGGTTCCACACCGGCGACCAGGGATATTTCGACGCCGACGGCTATCTCTTCATCACGGGCCGGATCAAGGAACTCATCAACCGGGGCGGGGAGAAGATCTCGCCGCGGGAGGTCGACGAGACCCTGATGGATCACCCCGCCGTGGCCCAGGCCCTGAGTTTTGCGATTCCGGACGAACGGCTGGGGGAGGAGATCGGGGCGGCGGTGGTGCTGCGGCCGGGAGGCAGGGCGACGCCGGCGGAATTGCGGGAATTCGCGGCCGGGCGCCTGATTCACTTCAAGGTGCCGCGGCGCATCGTGTTTCTCGACGAACTGCCCAAGGGTCCGACCGGCAAACCGCAACGGATCGGGCTGGCCGCCCGCCTCGGCATCACCTCGGTGGAGGAGAAGACTCCGGCCGCCCGCGCTGCGTACCAGGCGCCGGCGACCCCGACCGAAAAGCGGCTGGCCGATATCTGGGCTTCGATCTTGCGCGTCCCGCAGGTGGGGCGCCGGGACGATTTCTTTTGGCTGGGCGGCGATTCGATCCTGGCCACGCAGATGATGGTGCACGTGCGGGAGGCGTGGCGGGCCGATATCCCCGTGTCCCGGCTGCTCGAGGCACGGACACTGGAGTCCTTCGCGGCGGCGGTGGACCGCGGCGGCGGCACCGGGACGCCGGCGGGTGCCCGATCCATCGAGCAATTGATTGCGGAGATCGGCACCCTGTCGGAGGCGGAGGTGGAACGGCAATTACGCGAGGCCGAGGGAAAAGGCGGGGTAACGCCACTGGCTGAAGGATCGCGGGAGTAGGGCCCATGAATCACGGATCCCAATCGCCGGGCCTAGAGAACGAGCCGCGTCTGCCAGCCGATTGGTCGGCCGCCCGCCGGCAACTATTCGAGCTCCGGGCCCGTGAATGGACAGCTGCTGGTATCACTTCGGGAATCGCGGCGTCCGCGGCCGGCGCTGTTCCCGTCCAAACCTGCCTTGTCCCGATCCGCCCGGGCGGAAGCCGCCCGCCCCTGTTTTGTTTTCATGACATCACCGGCCAGGTCCTCGCCTACCGCGATCTCGCGGGTCGCGTGGACCCGGACTGGCCGATTTACGGCGTCCAGGCGCCGGGCGCCGACGGGCGGATCGCACGGTGGCCGGGTTTGCCCGACCTTCTGCGGCTGTATGTCGAAGAGATTCTGAAGCTGGATGGCACGGGGCCGTACTACCTTCTGGGCGGATGTGCGGGCGGCTTGATCGCCTACGAGGTCGCCCGCGAACTGGTTGCCCGCGGGCGCCGGGTGGCCGCGGTGTTCCTGGTCGATCCGGTTGCCACGCAGCCGGATTTGCGGGGCAATTACCGAACTCCGGTCCGGCGGCTGCTCAACCTCGTCCTGCTGGAGAGCCCCGCGCACATGGGCAACGTGCTCGAATTGTCCGGGCGGGACCGGTGGAAGTACCTTAAGCAGCGGATCACCCACCTCCTTGCTCGAGGGAAGGCAGAGCGGCCGTCGTCCGATAGGGTGGCGGCTGCGATGTTGGAGCAGGCGCTGCGGGAAACGCTCCATGATTGCGTGCCGGGGCCGTTTGCGGGACGCGTCGTGCTCTTCCGATCGCGACGGCGGCTGCCGGTCGGCACCCATCCGAACGTCTGCCGCGGCTGGGACCGCCTGCCCATCGGGCAGTTGGTCGTGCACCACCTTCGTGGCTTCGTCGGTTTTGTCATCAAGGATCCGAAACTGCGGCGCTGGGTGCATTTGCTGAATCAGGAGCTGCAATCGGCCTCCAGGGCGGCCAAAACGGCCGGCACCTGACGCCGGATGCGGTGGCGCCATCGTTGTAGCGAAGTGATCTTGCGGCGAGCCGGCGTGCCCCGGTGCCGGGCCCGATCTGCTACTCGATGCCCAGCTTCCTGAGGAAGGGCTTGAGCGACCGCGGGCGGCCGAGGAACTTCTCGATCGAGACGTTCACGTCGCGGGAGTAGCCGGGCGCATAGATCTCGTCGCGCAGGCGCCGGCCGACCGTCGGGTCCAGGAAGCCTTCGGGAGCCGCCTGGAAGGCCGACGCCAGGTCGGCGGCGATGGCATCCGCCCACGCATAGCCGTAGTAGCCCGCATCGTAGCCCACGAGGTGGCCGAAATAAGTGACGAAGGTCGTCTGAGGTGCGACGGGCAGGAAGACCTCGCTCCAGATCGGATTGGTCAGGGCGACCGAGTCCACGGCTTGACCCGGCTCGAAGTGGGTGTGCAGCGCGAGGTCGATCTGGCCGAGCGCGAGCTGGCGCCGATAGAACACCCCTTCGGTCGCCAGCTTCGCCTGCTTGAGCTGGTCGATGATCTCCGGCGGGATCTTCTTCGCCGGATCGCGGTAGTCGGCGGCGAAGGTGTCGAGCACCTTCTTGTCCCAGACCCAGTTTTCCAGCATCTGCGAGGGCGCCTCCACGAAATCGCGCGGCACCGCCGTGCCCGAGTAGCGCGCGTAGTTCGCCCGGGTCAGCATGGCGTGCATCACGTGGCCGAACTCGTGGAAGAGCGTCTCGACCTCGGAATGCTGGAGCAGCGAGGGGCGGGTGGCCGACGCCGGGGGGAAGTTGCAGACGAGCGACACCACCGGGCGCTGGTAGCGCCCGTCGGCCAGCCGCTTGCCCTTGGAAAGGCCGAAGCTGGCGAAGTGGTTGAACTTTCCGTCGCGCGGGAACATGTCGAGGTAGAAGCAGCCCAGCGGCTCGCCCGTCGCCGCGTCGGTGACCACGTACAGCTGCAGGTCGGCCACCCATTTGTAGGGCGCCTCGATCGCCTCGATCTTCAGGCCGAAGATGCGCTCGTAGATCCGGAACATGCCCTCGAGTGTGGCCTGGTAGGGGAAGTAGACGCGGAGCTGCTCGGCATCGATCGAGTATTTCTGCTTCTTCAGCTGGGTCTGGTAATAGCGCCAGTCCCAGATGTGGATGACGGCGTTGGCGTCGCCGGTCTCGGCGGCTTTGAGCTGGCGCAGCACGGCGAGCTCGGCGTCGAACTTCGGCTGCAGCTCCCGGGTCAGATCGCGCTCGAACTTGAGCGCGGTCGCCTCGTTGCCCGCCATGCGCACCTCGGTGACGTAGTCCGCCCAGGAGCGATAGCCCAGCCGGCGCGCGATCTCGGCGCGCAGCGCGACGATCCGGTTGAGCAGGGCGGCGTTGGTGTCCTTCGCCAGCTCCGTCCGCGCGTTTTCCACCTTCTCGCGCACGTCCTCGCGCCGGGCGTTTTCGAGCACCGCCATCGCGTGCCAAGTGATGTTGGCCATCACCGTGTACTGGTCGTCGCCCGTCTTGACGCCGGGGCTCTGCAGGAAGCTGTCGGGCACGCCGGCGAGTTCAGCCTGGGTGAAGACCAACGGGGCCCGCGCCTGGTTCACATTGTTGGAGAAGTCGGTCTCGAGTCCGGTCAGCTGCTTCCGCAACTCCTCGACGGCCTGGCGCTGGTCCGGCGGCAGCTCGAAGCCGGCGCGCCGGTAGTCGCGCAGCGTCTCGGTGAACAGCTTGAGCTCCTCGCCGGAGAGCGCCGGGTGCGTGTCGGCGTAGGCCTTGACGGCCGCATAGACATCGGTCCGGTACTCGATGCCGATCGACCACTGGTCGAGCTTGACCGCCATCTCGCTGGCCTTGTCCCGCATGGCCTTCTCGGGATGCGTCTCCTGCAGGAAGCCGAGCCGGTAGCCGGCGTTGAGCGTGGCGAAGGTGATGTCGTCAAGCGCGCCGATGGTGCTGGCGAAGGTGACCTTGGCGGGATCCTGCCGGGCGATGGCGTCGAGGGCGGCGTTGCCGGCGGCGATGGTCTGGTTGGCGGTGGCTTCAAGCTCCGCCGGGGTGCGCTCGAAGGCCGGCAGCACAAGCACATTGTGGAAGCGGGCGGCGGCCGCCTCGAAGTCGGCCAGGGTCTTGGGCCGGGCGGGGAGGGCGAGGGCGGTCGCGACCGCGAGGACGGCCGCGCCGCGGAGGAGACGGAGGGAAGCGGTGGTCATGGCTGCGCGCACTTGAACACCAAAACCGGCGGGGGTCGAGCGCGGGGTGCGGCGGGCCGAATTTCGCGTTGAGCCGGGCCCGGGGGTGGCGTTTGATCCCCCCGTGGCGTCAGACGCACCGAGCTCGCACCGGCCGTCGCCCGAGTCCGAAGACCAGCCCACCATCCGCGGGCTGGCGGCCGGACGACGCGTGTTCAACCGGTACGTCCTGGAAACGCCGGTGGGGCGGGGCGGCATGGGCGTGGTCTGGCGGGCGCATGACGAGGAACTGGACCGGAAGGTGGCGCTGAAATTCCTCCCGGAGGTGGTCGCGGGCGATGCCGAGGCGGTGCGAGATCTCAAGCGCGAGACAAAACGGTGCCTCGATCTGACCCACTCCAACATCGTGCGGGTGTACGATTTTGTGCAGGAAACACCGATGGCGGCCATCGCCATGGAACTGGTCGACGGCGAGAGCCTGGCCAAGCGCAAGGCCGACG
>JBAIXJ010000253.1:0-5827 GCA_037916645.1 Opitutales bacterium
GCTGCTTCATGCCGGCCGCCACCCTGCGCGCGGGGCCGGCGCTTGTCGAAAATTAAACCGCCGCGGGCCCAGGAGGCGCCGCGGCGGATGACTAAGCTTCGGGGGCGTGACTCCCGAAGAAAGGGTGGGCCTAGATCGGGTTGCCGGCCGGGGGCGGATGGTTCGCCGGTGGCGGAGGAGGCGCATCTCCGGACGGGACTTCGCCGCGCGGTCCGCGTCCCGGCCGCGGCATGGCATCGAATTTCTGCTGCTGTTCCGGGGTGAGCAGCGCGCGCAGCCGGGTCCGCATGTCCTGTCCCAGCGCCATCATCTTGGCGCGCCGGTCCTCGGGTGCCAGCGATTCATCTTCCATGATCGCCCGGCGTTTCTCCATCTCGTCCTTGAAGATCGCCTTCATCTGGGCCTGCTGGCCATCGGTGAGCCCGAGGACCTCGGTCATGTGCCGCAGGCGCTCGGCCGGGTCCATCCAGCGGCCGCGCCGGCCGGTCCGCTCGGGCCGGGCGCCGGCGTCTGGGGCGCCGGAGGAAGGCGGGGGCTGCGGGGCGGGCTCATCCGCCGCGCGCAGGGCGGGAAGGGCGGCCAGCGTGAGGCTGGAGGCGATTACGGCAATGCGGGCAAAGTTTTTCATGCAAAAAGGGTGCGGGCGGATCGAGGAGGTGCGAAAAGCCGACACGCCCCAAGACGCCCCGCCCCGCGGATGGTTACACCGCGGTCCCACCCGGGCGCGCCGGCGGTACAAACGACCCGCCTCTTTCGAACCCTTGGGCAATTTACATTCCCCCGGAAATTGCGCACTGTGCCGCCGCATGATCGAAGTCCGCAACCTGACCAAATGCTACGGTGACTTCGCCGCCGTCCGGGACCTCTCGTTCGCGGTGCAACCGGGCGAGGTGATGGGCCTGGTGGGCCCGAACGGCGCCGGCAAGACCACCACCCTGCGCTGCTGCACCGGGGTCATCCCGCCCACCCAGGGTTCCATTGCGATCGGCGGATTTGACCTCGCGGCCGATCCGGTCGGGGCCAAGCGCCAGCTCGCCTTCTTTCCCGACGAGCCGCGCCTGTTTGACTACCTGACGGTCTGGCAGCACCTCGTCTTCGTGGCCCGCCTCTACGGCGTGCGGGACTACGAGGCCCGCGCCCGCACCCTGCTCGCCGAGCTCGAGATGGCGGACAAGACCGAACTGCTGCCGGGCGAGCTTTCCCGCGGCATGAAGCAGAAGCTGGGCATCTGCTGCGGCCTGCTCCACGCGCCGACGGTCATCTTCTTCGACGAGCCCCTCACGGGCCTGGATCCCGCCGGCATCCGTCGGATGAAACAGACCATGCGCCGCCTGGCCGCCGAGGGCGCCGCGATCATCCTCAGCTCCCATCTCCTCAGCCTCCTCGAGGAGGTTTGCACGCACGTGCTCATCCTCAAGCAGGGCGGGAAGGTCGCGGCCGGTTCGCTCGCGGAGGTGCACCGGCAGTTTGCCGAGCACCCGGACGCCAGCCTGGAGGACGTGTTCTTCACGGCCACCGGCGACGCCCCGGCCGCTCCGCCGGTGGTGGCGCCGCCCGTGCTGCCTGCGCCATGATCGACGCCCTCCTGTACCTGCAGTGGACGTCGCTGCACAACGCCGTGCGCGCCCGGCTGCAGCGGCTCCGCCGGCCGCGGTACCTGGTCGCGACGCTGGTCGGCGCGGCCTACTTCTATTTCTTCTTCTTCCGGCACCTGATCTTCCGCGGCGTCCCCCCGCCCGGCCGGATGCCGATGCCGGCCGCGGATGCCTTTTTTGTCGGACTGATCGTGGCGCTCATGCTGGCGGGGCGCCTCGTTTACGCCTGGATCATCTCCGCCGAGCGCGCGGCGCTCGCCTTCACCCCGGCTGAGGTGGCGTTTCTTTTTCCGGCGCCGATCTCCCGGCGCCGGCTGGTGCATTTCAAGCTGGTGAAGTCGCAGCTGCGCATCCTCTTCTCGGCCGTGCTGCTCGGGCTGCTCTCCAACCGCTTCAACCTTCTCGGGGGAAACTCGTGGAGCCACGCCGTGGGCTGGTGGATCGTCTTCTCCACGCTCGAACTGCATGGCATCGCCGCCTCGTTCACCCGGGAGCGCCTGCTCGACCTCGGATTCAATCCCTGGCGGCGCCGGCTCTGGTTCGGCGGCGCCCTCGTCCTCCTGGCCGTCGGGCTGGGGTGGTGGCTGCTGCGCACCGCGCCGCCCCCGCCGGCCGCCGGCCCAGCCGGACCCGCGGCGGTTTTCGCCTATGCCCGCCTGGTGGCCGCCACGCCTCCCCTGCCCTGGCTCCTCGCGCCGTTTCGCTGGGTGGCGGGCCCGCTGCTGGCCGGGGACGCCCTGACCTTCCTGCGGACCCTCGGCCCGGCCCTGCTGATCCTCGGACTCCACTACGTCTGGGTGATTCGCGCGGAGGTATCGTTCGAGGAGGCTTCCCTCGAACTGTCCCGCCGGCGTGCGGAGCGGATTGCCGCCGTCCGCGCCGGGAAGAGCTGGAAGGGCGAGCGTCCCGCGCGGCGCCGCGGCGACCCGTTCCGCCTGCGCCCCGCGGGGCCGGCGCCGGTGGCGTTTCTCTGGAAGAATTTCATCTCCACCGGTCCCTGGTTCTATCCGCGCAACTGGCTGCTGTTCTCGGTCGCCGTCCTCGCCGTGGTGGGTTGGCTGGCGGCCCGGCCCGCGTCCCGGCCGTGGCTGCCGATCGTCCAATACACCGCCCTGCCGATCGGCGTCTGGGCGCTGCTTTTCATTCCGATGCTCATGCGCCGCCAGGTGCATCTGCTGATCGAGCGGCTGGATGTGATCAAGACCCACCCCCTGCGCGGGTGGCAGGTGGTTCTCGGCGAAATGCTCGGCCCCGTCGTCCTGATCACCGCAATCGAGTGGCTGCTGCTGGCCGTGACCGCGGTGGCCGCCGGAGCGACCGGCTCCCACCTGCCCCGGGTCGCCTGGATGGCCGGCTTCGGCGGGGTCGGGATCAGCCTGCTGGTGCCGCCCGTCGCCGGCCTCATGATCGCCATCCCCTTTGCGGCGACCCTGTACTTCCCGGGCTGGATGGCGTCGGTGAACCAGCCGCGCGGCATGGAAACCATGGGCCAGCGCCTGATCTTCTCCGGCGCCTTTCTCCTGACCCTGACCGCGGCCCTGCTGCCCGCGGCCCTGGCGGGACTCGGCCCGTGTCTGCTCCTCGAATGGCTGACCGACACCTGGGCCGTCGCCCTGCTCGTGGGCGCCATCACCGCCGGCGTGGTGCTGGCCGCCGAGCTGGCCGCCGTCGTCTGGTGGCTGGGCCGGCGCTACGACCAATTCGACCTGTCCCTGGAGCTGCCGCAAGGCTAGCCTCGGCCGGTCGGACCGCCGCCATGAGATTCCGCCAACTCTCCGCCATCGCCAGCGAGGTCGTCGCCGCCACGCAGAAGCGGCTGCCCGCGGCCGTGCGCGAACAGGCCCTGGCGGTGCCCGTGTGTTTTGAGCCGCGGCCCGGCGACGACATCCTCGCCGAGGGCTGGGAACCCGACATCCTCGGCCTCTTCGTCGGCCGCGCCCATGCGGACGAGACCCTGGGCGTCGAGCCGCTCCCCGCCCAGATCCTGCTGTTCCTGGACAACCTGTGGGATTATGCCGAAGGGGACAAGGGGGTCTACCGCGACGAGATCCGCATCACCTACCTGCACGAGCTCGGGCATTACCTGGGTTGGGACGAATCGGATCTGGAGGCGCGGGGGCTGGATTGAGCGGGCCGCAGCCGGCCGGTTCCGGAGCACGTCGCCACCCGGAATGAACCCCTTCCGGCCCCCTATTTTGATGTCTTGCAGGCCCTTAATCTGCTCTTTTCATTCTCCGGCTTCCGTGGCATAGCTCATTTTCAATCCCGCCCATTCTCCGGGAACCTCATCGTCCGCCGCGCATCCATTCTCCCATGAAAAGACTCCTGCTTCTCGCCGTCGCGCTTTCGCTGGCCTCCGCCGCCGGCGCCGCCGAATTCAAGCGCGCCGACTACGTGACGCGCCTCCAGACCTGTGAGGCGATTCTGCAAGAAACCATGCTGCACCCGGACCGCGCCATCCCGGCGGACATTTTGCGCCGAGCCAAGGGCCTCGTCATTGTCAGCCAGGTCCAGGTCGGCGTGCTGCTCGGCGTCAAGGACGGCTGGGGGATCGCGATGGTCAAGAAGGCCAACGGCCAGTGGAGCCTGCCGGTGTTCATCAAGGCCGGGGAACTCAGCCTGGGCCTGCAGCTGGGCGGCAAGGCCATCGAGGGGGTCTACGTGCTGATGGACGATGCGGCGACGCGGCTGCTTTTCCGGACGCGCTTCAATTTCGGGGTGGACGCCAAGGCGGTGGCCGGGCCGGCCGCGGCCGAGGCCGAGCGCATGACCAAGCCCCTGAACGCGCAGGTGCTCGTCTATTCCAACGTCCGGGGCTTCTACGCGGGGGCCACCGTGAAGACCGGCGCCATGTCGCCGCTGGTCGACGCCACGCAGCAATTCTACCAGACCTACTACGGCATCCCGGAGATCCTCTTCAGCGACTGGGTGCGGTCGCAGCCCGAGGCCCAGGAGTTGATGAACTACGTGGCGCGCCTTAGTCCTCCCTGACCGCCGCCCGCGGTCTGGTCCGCCCGCGTGGTTTCCTCCGCGCGTCTGAACCCGAGGCCGCCGGTTAGCGGCTCGTCGACTTCGCCCCGCCCGGGGTCTCTCCGATGATCCAGGGATGCGCGCTCAGGCCGCGCAGCTCGCGGAGGTAGCGGATCAGCCCCGCCACCGCCGCCTCGGCCACCGCCTGCTGCATCGCCACGCGCTCGGCGCCCGGCCATTCCTCGCGCCCCTCGCGCATCGCCCAGGTGTTGTCGGAGCGGCGGTGCGCCAGCGCCCAGTAGCCCATCGGTTGCGTCGCGCCGAACGCCGGCGCCGGCTCGGCGTAGCCGGTGGTGGCGAGGGCCACGTCGCTGCCGAAGAACGTGGCGGCGCCGCGCGCCATCTCCGCGGCCACCTCGGGCGACACCGCGTTGACCGCCTCCGCGTGCATCCGGTCGACCCCCAGGTGCCGCATCTTCTGGGGAATCGTGTAGGCCGTCAGCCCGCCGAGGAAGAACTCCGACGCGCCGGACACGGCGCCGATCAAGGCCTGCAGGCGCCCGCAACTGATGCTCTCCGCCACGGCCAGGGTCAGGCGCGGCTCGCGCAGCATCAGCGGCTTCAGCTCCGGGCCGAGGTCCATGGGGCTTCAGAATAGATGACTTTCGCCGCTTGGGAAGCCCGCTCTTGCGCGCTGGACCGACGCCGAGCCGTGATGATGGCCACAGAGATCGAAGGAATGCTCGTTTGCCATAGTTGGTGATTTCCTGATTCGGAAAATTGGTCTCGCGTTCAACTGCGACATCTGGCGGGATGCGGCACGCCGATGGACGCCGAAAAAGAGTATGTTCTTTTTTGCGACGAATCAGACCGACACGGCGCGTTCTTCTCCAATTTCTACGGTGGCGTCCGCGTCGGTGCGCGGCATCTGAACCAAGTCAATCGCGACCTGCTCGCCGAGCGAACGGCACTCGGTTTGACCAGCGAAGTGAAATGGGAGAAGACCGATCTCCAGATGGTCACCCGTTACGAGACGATGATGCATGCCTTCTTTGGTCAGGTGGCCGCTGGCCGCGTTTTCGTTCGGATCATGTTTACGCAGAATGTCCACGTGCCGGTTGGGCTCACCCCTGAACACCAGGCTGAAGCATACTACATTCTCTACTACCAGTTCCTGAAGCACGGATTCGGCCTGCGCTACCTTCCCCCGCACTGCCAGCCGCCGCGGTTGCGGGTCTATTTCGACGAAATCGCCGACACCC
>JBAIXJ010000254.1:0-16511 GCA_037916645.1 Opitutales bacterium
GCCGGCGCGCAGCGCCCCGGCGGCTCAAGGCACCGCGGGAGGCGGGGAACCAGCCCGGGTCCGCACGACGGCCGTCGCCGGCTCCAGACCGTCGGCCCGGGCGCTCAACTTGAGCTCTCCGGCGTCGGGCGTGGATTGCACGATCACCTGCGCCAGGCCGTTGAACAGGCTGCGGGACCACGACGGAGCGCGGGCCGTCCCGATGACTTCGACGCTGACGTTGGGATTCAGGCCTCCCTGCCCCACGACATTGTTGACGCCCACGGCGACCACATTGTCGCCCACGTGGAGGAATCGCCTGAGGTCGAAAATCGGCTGCGCCTGCCAGTCGTGCGACTCGCCGACGAACCGGCCGTTCACGAAATACCAGCCTTCGTCGTCGCAGCCGGAAAAAAAGATCTGCACGCCGGCGCCCTGCAAGTCTTCCGGCGTCAGCGTGACGTGCGCCCGATAGATCGCCGTCGTGTTGGGCGTTTTGATGATCGGTTCATCGCCGGCGTCTTTCGACTGCAGGCGGTTCCAGGTGGAATCGTCATAGTCGTCCCCGTATTCCGGGATCGCCTGGCGGGAGTGCGGGATGTCAGCCAGGCGCCAGCGCCATTCAGTCACCGGCAGTCGGCGCATGGGCACGTCCGGTACAAACACGTCGGGCTCCTGACTGCTCGGATCGCCGTTGCCCACCCCCAGAATCCTGCCTTCGCCCACGATGGCAAAGTTGATCCTGTTGTGCGCGGTCGGCACGGGCCGGCCTTGCGCGTCCAGCGCGGCCACCGTGAACACCGCCACATCCGCGCCGTCGGCCGAAAGGGTGTCGCGGTCGGGTGTGAGTTGAATGCGCGCGGGCTCCCCGGTGGTTTCCTCCTTGGCCTCGGCGACGACGTTGCCATGGGCGTCAAATCCCTTGGCGCTCAAGGCGCCCGGCTCATACCGCACCGGCCACGTGAGTTTTGAATTCGGCTGCATCGCCTTCCGGCCCAGCGAAGTCCCGTTCAGGAACAGTTCCACCTGCCGGCAGTTGCTGTAGACATCGACACGGATCTCCTGTCCCTCCCGGCCGGGCCAGTTCCAGTGCGGGAGAAGGTGCAGCACCGGCTTCGTCGTCCACCAGGATTGGTAGTAATGGGCGACATCCTTCGGAAACCCGCACGTGTCGAGGATGCCGAAGTGCGAGCTGATGCACGGCCACCAGTACGGGGTGGGCTCGCCGCGATAATCGAAACCGGTCCAGACAAAGGCGCCGGACAGCCACGGCCGGGCGGCGAAATAACTCCACCAGTCCTCGGCCGTCGTGGTCCAGCCCGGCCAGGGGACATCGTACGCGGACACGTAACCGCGATCCGGATCGTTCGCGTAGATGCCGCGGTCGCCGACGACGCTGGCCTGCTCGGTCCCGACGTTGGGCTGGGTCGGATGCTCGGCGTGGTACCGATCCATGCCGGGCCCGTAGTGGTAATTCCAGCCGCGCACCTCGATGACGGAATTGATGCCGCGGAAAACGTCGTCCTCCGGCGAGGCATAGGTCACCGGACGCGTCGGATCGAGCCGGTGGGCGCAGTCCTGCATCGTGCGCGCGACGCTGGCCGCCGGCGGCGTGTCCTGCACCGCGAACTGCTCGTTCGCGATGCACCAGATCACGACCGACGGATGGTTGCGATCGCGCCGGATCTGGTCGTCCCACTTGCTCAAGTTCTCCGAATTGCTGCCCATCAGCCGGCTTTCATCCAAAACCAGCAGCCCCAGCCGGTCGCAGGCGTCGAGCAACGCCGGCGTGGGCGGGTTGTGCGCGGTGCGAATGGCGTTGCAGCCGAATTCCTTCAGCCGGTTCACCCGGAAGGCCTGCAACGCCTCCGGGATCGCCTCGCCGACGCCGGCGGCATCCTGGTGATTGCACGTGCCGTGGATCTCGTAGTGCCGGCCGTTCAGCAGGAAACCCTGGTTCGGATCAAACGCCACCGTGCGGAGGCCGAAGGGCGTCGTCACGCGGTCGACGACCGTGCCGTCCACCCGGACGCTCGTGACCAGCCGGTAGAGCTTGGGCGATTCCGGCGCCCAGAGCACGGGGGCGGTCACCTTCGATTTCAATTTCAGCGTTTCCTGAGCATCGCGCGGCAACTCCGTTGACTGACTGAATTGCGAGAGCGGCCGACCTTCCGGCGAAACGATCTCGCAGGTTACGCCCGCCGTGACCGCATGGGCGAACGAGTTGAGCACCGTGGCCTCCACGTGAATCTCCGCCTCGTCCGACGGGACGTTGTCCTTGAACACGGCATAGACGAATATCCCGTCGGGCGCGATCGCCACGGGCGAGGTGACGTCCAGCCACACGTCCCGGTAGATGCCCGCGCCCTCATAGAACCAGCCCTCGGAGCCGGTCGCGTCCACCCGCACGGCGACGGTGTTCTCGCCACCCGAATGCACGACATCCGTGATGTCCTCGCGAAAAGGATAGTATCCGCCCTCGTGCCGCCGCACGAGCCAGCCGTTGACCCACACCGTCGCGTCATGCATCACCCCGTCGAAGGTGAGCCAGATGCGCCGGCCGGAATCGCCGGCCGGCAATCCGAACTGGCGGCGATACCAGGCGACGCTGGTGCGGGGAAAATCCCGGCCGAGCGGCTTGAAGCCGTGGCTGCCGTCGGCGGTGCGATCGAACGGCAATTCCACCCCCCAGTCGTGGGGCAGGTTGACCGTGCGCCAATAAGTATCGGCGTACTGCTCGGCCGCCGGCCCGGAGCCGGTGCCCGAGTTCACCCGACTCAAGGCCTCCGGCCAATCGTCGCCGAGGTGGAATCTCCAGCCCGCGTCGAGCGAGCGGTGCTCGCGCGGCGGTTCGCCGGCCGGGAGCCGAAAGCCAAGAGCAGCGATGAACGCCGTGAGAAAGAGCGGACGAATCAATGAGGGGAGGTTCATGGGCAGGATTTGTCGGTCGACCACACCGCGACAGCCGAAGGCGCCAGCGAATTCATAAGCCGATGGGTTGCCGTGCGGCCCCGGGCAATCAAAGGTCCACCGGCCCCCGGGCCGCGATCGAAAAAAGGTGGCGCCAGCGACCCCGCGCTGGCGCCGTTCCTAACCCTAATCAGAGTCCTTCCGGCCGTAACGACCGGGACCGGAAGAACCCAAGGGATGTTTGAATGGGGACGAGACCGACGGGCCAGGCTCAGAAGCTCAGCGAGGTGGTGATGCTGTACTCCTGGCCGTTGGCGATGCGGGCCTGCGCGACCGAGCCGTCCGGTTCCATCACGATCGGGACCAGATGAACCTTCTCGCCCACATTCTGCACATTGAGCTGGATTCTCCAGTTGATCTTGGACGTGAGTTTGCGCTGGTATCCAGCCCACAGATCGAAGTGGGATTCGGTCGGGCTCCAGAGCGGCTGCGAGACGTCCGAAATATAGGCCTGGGTTCCGGCGATCGTGGCCTCATGAATGCCGTAACCGATGATTTTCCGGTCTTCCCAGCGGTAAGCTCCACCGACGTTGATGCCCTTGGCGAATCCGCGATCAAACGTATAGTTCGTAATAAAGTTGAACTTCAGTTTGGACCATTCGGGCTGGGGGGTGCCGGTGAGGGAAACCTGGGTCAGATAAGGTCCCCAGAGAGCCGTCAGGAACTGCCGCTTCATCGTGCCGAAGGAGGTATAGCTACCCCACTCCGCGGTCATGCCGAGCGGGCTGTCGAGCCAGAGGCTGGCCATCTTGTTCAGATAATTCGCAGCCGAGCTTCCGAGCGAGATTTGCGAGGCCGTGGCGCTCGAACCGTTGAAGGTGATTTGCCAGTTCTTGAGGGGGCGGATCGTCGCCTCAAGTTCCCAGCCCTTGGCCTCAACATTCTGGTCGATGATGGCATACTGGCCGTGGATCGTGGAGGTGCCGGTCGCATACCATGGCCAGATTTGATCCGTGCCATTGAGGATGTGCATCCAATCGCCCGCGGCGATCTTGGAGACATTAACATTGCTGCTGTAGCTGTCCCAGTAGGATTGCGGGAACGCCTTGACGAAATCGGTCTTCAACACCTGGGCGATTTGCTCCGCGACATCCGGGTGATCGATGCCCCATTGCCAGATCCAGTTGTTCCACGGCTGACCCATGTCACCCATGTTCGCGGGCCCAATTTCCTCCGCCGCGATTCCCGCGGCGGCCATCGTGAGCGTCCACGAGGGCAGCGAAGAGATCATCCAACCGCTGCCGTTGCCCAACGGCTGACCATAGGAAGCAGGCGCGTTGGAGTCGACCGTCTTGAAGTAAGTGAGACGCACGGTGGCGTGTCCATTCAGAGCATCGAGCTGGATCGAGTAGTCGTCGGTCTTGCCTTTTTCGTTCGGCAGTTGCGATCCATCGATGGCATAACGGACCTTGGGCGTCTCGTTGTTGCCGTGGAAGTAATAGAAACTCACATCCGTGCCTTCGGGCAGATGTTTCCTGATCGCTTTCGGCAGGTGGACGGTGATGCCATAGCTGGTCGAGTTCGTCGTGGCCTCGACGCCCGTATCGGTAATCTTGGTCACATCCGGGAAGAACCCGGTCGTCGCATCCGCTGTCGCCACATTGCCGCGTTGCCGGGTCTTGTCGCGCCGCCAGCCGAATGTGGGGATAATCGTGTCGTCCCACAAATGCCCCTGATACATGAGGGCTTCGGACGTGATCTTCTGCTCGGTCAGAGACGCCCCCGTGCGGAGCTGGTTCATGCTGCTACCCGGGTTGAGCAAGCCCGGCACCGTGGTGACGTAGCCCGCATAGTTTGCCGGATTATCAGCCTGGATCAGGTTCGCCGTCCCGGGTGTGGACATCGTCCCGTCGGGCTGGAGGATTGACGGTCCGTTGACGACCCACGGATCCGCTGGGTTTACCGTGGCACCCGCGGTCCATACTGACGAGTAACCCGTGACGTTGGTCGTTCTCGGGGCGATGGAGAAGTCGAGATTCGGCAAGCCTGCACCCACGCCCTTGGTTCCGAGCAGCGAGGGCCCGAGATAAGCGGTCCAATTGTAACCGTTGTCCGCCAGGTGCGATGCCGAGCTGCCGTTGTAAGCAACGTTCCAGGCGTGATCCACCCCGGCCAGGTGGTAATTCTCCTGGTATTGCTGATTCCTATAGCTGCCTAAGAGACCGGTGATGTCTTGTTGACCAAGGATTCTGCCCAGCAGACCCTTCATTCCGAAATCCCGCTCGAAATCCAGATTGTAGGCCGCGGTGACTTGATAATTGTCACGCGTGGATTCGGATTTGGTACCGTTGCCAGAGCCGCCGTAGAGGGCCGGACGGCCCAGGTTGGGATTGGTCTGAGCAAGACCCGGCAGCCACGTGGGATATCTCAGCAGATAGCTGCTTAGGTCGAGCGCGATGACGGTGTTGTCGAGCCAGTCCTCCTGGCCGCTGCGGAAATCCTGGTGGTCGGCCACCGCCTGGATCGCGAGCCGGTCATGAAAAAAGCTCCCGACGAGATTGATATTGAAGGCGTTCCAGTGCTGGTACTCGTGCTTGTTATTTCCGTCGATCAGCTTGTGGTAGAAATCGAAGATCGATGGATCACTCAGCGTTTTGTCGAAATACTGAACCGTCCCGATATAGGCGCCTTTGAACGGAGTGGCGCCCGTCTCGACCGCCGTCGCCGGGTCCCCCTGCGCCAGGCGCCAGACATAGTTGGCCTCGGCGGCAGCTCCGGCATAACCTTGGGAGTGGACGAAGTATTGGTTGTTGAGGCCAAAGCTGCCGGCTCCGTAGTATTGGGAACTGTGCCCTGCCGGCGTCCCTGCCGGAAAGACAGACGGAGACGAGGCTCCCGCCTGGCCGGTTTTCTGCAATGAGCCGTCGGGGTTCCAAAAATAGGTGAGCGAATTGCTCCATTGAAACTCGTTGGCGAGGGAGCCGTGGCTCATGTAATAGCTATATTGACGCGTATAGCCGTTGCCATCCTGCTGGACCGTCCAGGGATCATATCCCGTGGCGCTGGCCCGCGGATCGTTGAGGTATCCGGTCACGTAGTCCGTCGGCGGGATCTCCCGGGGATTGTTGGAACTCACATCGCCGTGTTCGAAGCTCGCCGTGACCGATATGTGCGTCGAGTCGTTGTTGAGGAAGTCGGGGTCGATGCGAACGGCGCCATAAGCGCGCTTGGAATGATTATACGCCGGCTTCTGCATGAACTGCCTGTCGTCATTCACCAGGTCGACCCGGACGGCCAGCTGCTTCGGGATGAGAACCCGGCTATAATCCAGCGATTCGCGGGTGGAGCCGAAGCTGCCGTAGCGGGCCTCTACCGTGCCCGCGTTCTTGTACTCCGCCTGATTGGTGGAGACGTTCGCAATGCCCGACGGGCTTCCGAAACCAAACAGGAAGGAGTTGGGGCCGCGGGTGATATCCACGCGGGTGATATCGTAGCTATCCCACGGAATATCGGTCGGGAAATAGTTCCGGGTATTGTCCATCGGCGCCAGACCGCGGGCGCGGGTCGCGGTGGATGGACTGGCCAGGCGCGGTCCCTCACCGGTGGTGCCTGAACCGCGTGAAGTGACACCGGAGAAATTACCGCCCAAGCCGGCGACTTCGGTATTGAGGGTGTAAACCAACAGGTCTTGGGCGTCGGTGAGCGCGAGATCCTTCATGAACTCGGTGGTGATGACCGAGACGGCCGAGGGCGTGTCGCTCAGCTTCGTTCGCACCCGGGAGCCACCGAGGGTGTCCACGGCCTGCCAGCCCTCGGGCGTCGAGGTCACGGTAAAGGGATTCAACTTCACGACCTGCTCGTCGGACGAAGCGGTCCCGGTGTCCGGGCCCGGTGCGGCGGCGGCAGTCTGGTCTGAGCCGGTGGCGTTCGGGGCCGAATTGGTCCCGGAGGCCACCTGGGCCATGCCTCTGGTCACGAGCAGCGCGAGCAGCGCGGCGCAGGATTTCCTAAGGATTGCGGGGGTTCTCATGGAGTAGCGTGGGTGTTGGGCGTGTCGTTCATTGTGGGGGGTGTTTGGGAGGGTCCGCCGGCACAGGTCGGGAGAGGAGGCACCGGTTTCAGGTGGGGAGGTGGGGCGGGCGAAAGTCGGGGCGCCGGGCGTCGGCCAGGTTTAGCGTTCAATCTGATGTAGCGTTAAATCGCAGAAGACCGGTGGTCAGGAGGAAGAGGGACCGGGGGCGGTTACCGCCGCGCCGCGCTTCCCCCGGCCGACCGCGGTCGGGCGGAGGCTCCCGGGGTTGCCGCGCGACGCCGCGGGCAAAGCTCATGGGGGAAAGGCATGGGCAGTGCGAAAAGAAGCGGTCGTTCGACGGGAGGGGGCGAAGAAGACACGGGCGAAACTGGGCCGGGGGCGCCGCAGCGCGCCCAAATTACCAGAGATCCGCCGTCGCTGCCTGTAGTCAAAACTCACTACGGACCCGGAGGTGGCGGTGCCCGAGGAGTTTGCCTCCAAGTTTTCTCCGGCGGCTGCCGGTCGCTTCGGCCCCGGGGCCGGCCGCCGTCGAGCGGGGCGCGCCGGCGGGTGGTGCCGGCGCGGCCGTCACCAACCCAGGTCGCTTCCGCCCGGCGCCTCGGCGGCGGCGCCGGCCCCGTCAATTTTTGCGCTGGCCATCGTCGTGCCTCCTCGCGCATCACGAGCGGGTTGGCTTGAACCGCACCGTGCCCGCTTGCTGTCACCCGAAGGTTCGGTTTCCGTCAATCTCGTCTGTCTCCTCCCGATGCATGCCCACTTCCGTGCGCGAGTTCGATTTCCCCTCCCGGGTCGTTTCCGGGCTCACGCCTGATCCGGTAGCCGTTTTTCGTCCGTGAAACCCGACTCTCCTCCCGCCCGCTCCGAGCCGAGCCCGACCGTGACCGTGACCGTGATCGAGGACGACGCCTCGATCCGGGAGGTGCTCGCCTCCTGGGTCCAGGAAACCGAAGGCTTTGCCTGCGTGGGCCGGTTCCCCGACGCGGAGAGCGCCATGGCCCGGATGGTCGAGGGCAGGCCGGATGTCGCGTTGGTCGACATCAATCTGCCCGGACTGAGCGGGATCGAATGCGTCCGCGCCCTGAAGCCCCGCCTGCCCGGAACGCAGTTCGTGATGCTGACGGTGTACGACGATTCCGCCCACATCTTCGACGCACTCGCGGCCGGGGCCACGGGTTATCTGCTCAAGCGGACTTCGCGCGAATCCCTGATCGCGGCGCTGCGGGAGGTGCATGCCGGCGGCTCCCCCATGAGCAGCAACATCGCCCGCAAGGTGGTACAGTCGTTGCAGCAATCGAAGCCGCGCCCCCCGGCGGCCGGGCAGCTTTCGAAACGCGAGGGCGAGGTCCTGGCGCTCCTGGCACAGGGCTATTTGTACAAGGAGATTGCCGACTCGATGGGGGTCAGCGTGCCGACCGTGAATTCCTTCATCCGGCGGATCTACGAAAAGCTCCACGTCAACTCGCGGGGCCAGGCGGTCGCCCTCTACGTCGGCCTTTCGCCGGGCCAAGAGTAGGTGCGCCTCCGGCCCCGGACGGCGGACCGCCCATCCACGCCAGCGCCGGCGGTGTTCTGCCCGCCGATCCCCCGCCCGGATCCCGGCGATGCGCCCGCCGGCCCACCTCAATCCCAACCTGACGCACCGATGGCGGCGCTACCGCGCACGCCCGAACCATGACCGCATCACGCCCGGGTCGCATCCTCTTTGCGTCCGGCCTCGCTGGGCTCGGCCTCCTGAGCCTGCTCAACCGCGACTTCGCCCTGAACTGGCCGCCCGTGCCCCCGGGGGTGCCGTGGCGGGCTCCTTTTTTGCCGCGCCCCGGAATGCGCCCGCAGCTTCCGGCGTGCGCAATTCCGTGACCGATCACGTGTAGGCCCGCCCGGCCGCCTTCGCCGAGGCTACGGCGTGCCCGCGAAGGCAAGCTCGCTCGCCAAAGCTTTAGCGACGCCCGGTGGGCGGGCTGCCCGGCCAACGGCCGGGCCTGCAATTGCCGCGTCTCCGTCGAACGTGCTCCCGGAGCTGGTCTCGGGCCGCGCCCGGCGCCGCTCCCGTCACCCCGCGGCCGCCTTGAGGCGGTTGCGCACGAAGGCGACGTGGTTGCGCAGCTCGTAGTACTGGCTCGCGAATGACGCCGGGACCTTCATCGCGTTGACCTCCTGCTCGATGGCGTCGAGTCGGCGCAGGAGCTCCGCGGCCTGGTCGGGCGCGAGCCGCGCCGCCGCGTCGCGCTCGAGGTGGAGCAGCGGACGGTACCGGCGGTAGATGCCCAGCTGCACCGTCCAGCGGTAGGCGACCGGCAGGAAGCGGACCGCCGGGATCAGGATCAGGAACACCGGCACGATCGCGACGAGCACCCGGTTGATCAGGCTCGCCAGCCAGAACGAGCTGACCAGCTCGTAGGTGATCCCGCGGCCCGACTTGTAGAACCGCCGCGCATCGTTGCTGATCGGAAACTCGAGCTCGAGCGGCGCCGGAAACTCGCCGCGCCGTGCGAGCAGCCCGGGTCGGCCGTGGACCTGCCGCGCGACGCTGAGCAGGAGGTCGGAGACCGCGGAGTTCAGGCCGCGGCGCGCCACCAGTTCCACCGTGGGCCCCACCAGGGCGGTGTCCTGCGCCGGCAGATTGCGGCCGAAGTCGATCGACCCCTCGGGGAGGATGATCTTGTTGAGGTAAGGGATGCGGCGCACATAGGCGTCGGCCTGCGTGAAGCTGTACAGCCGCACGTCCGGGGCGCGCAGCAGCTGGCGCAGGGTCTGGACCGGGGCCGAGTCCCCCATGAGGAAGATCGCGTCGAGCTGGCCCGCCAGGAGCTGCTCCCCCTCGGTTTCAGCCGCCAGCTCCACCAGCGTCGTGGGCGGCCCGGCGATCCCGTTGGCCTCGAGCAGGGCGCGGGCGAGCGCGGAAACTCCGCCGCCGGCGTTGCCGACGCCGATGCGCTTGCCCGCGAGCTCGGCCAGGAGGCTGATGGGCGCCTTGGCCCGATAGAACACCCACAGCGGCTGGTACGAAATGCTGCCGAGCGAAACGAGGCCGGGCGGCGGGGCGTCGCCCACCAGCCCGCCCTGCACAAAGCCGAGGTCGATCCCGGAGGCGGACGCCTGCAGCCGCCGGAGATTGTCGAGGGAGCCGCCGGACGGCACGATGCGGAGGGTGACGCCGTGCTCGGCCAGCGCCTTCCGATAGGCCTCCGCGTAACGCTGGAACGTGCTGCCCGGGGGGCCGGAGACGATGGTGATCGCGCGCGGCGGGGCCGAGAGAACGACCCACAGGACCGCCGCGGCGCCGAGCACAAACAGAAAAAGGGCAACGATGACGGCCAGCAGGGGGCTGAAGCCAAAGGTCTCGATCAGCGCGTTGATGAGCTTGAACCGGCGAAAATCGGCGAGGCGTGGCATGACAGGGAACGGGACGGGCCGGGCGCCGCGCCGAAGCCGGCGCCGACCGGGCCAACCGTGATCTCGCACGGATACTCCGGGTCGCCCAAACCGCAAACCGCCGCGTCCGGGCCCCGCCGGTGTCAGCTCCGCGGGTCCGTCAATCGCGTGCGCCCGCCGGCCGCAACGGCAGCCGCTGAGTCACGCTGATAATCCCCTCCTCGGAACGACAAGCTTGAGGTACTCCTCGTACTCTTGCCCTTACTAGAGGCTGCTATCCGAGAGCCGGTACTTGCGGCTTGTTGGAGGACGCTGCGCTGTCAGCGCCGCTCTGCAATTCGGCGGCGACGGCGCGCCGCCCTCCAGATTCAGTAGGTTTCCGGATAGCCTTTGGTGATCTTGCTCTCGGCAAAACCGGGCTGGAGAACGAGTACGAGCAAGAGAAAGAGCACGAGGGGTGCAACCCGCCTGCACCGCCGTCGGCCGCATCGGGATCACCGCTTCCATGCCGTCCACCCGGCCCACCGTTCCCATTTCCAGCTCGCCGCGTCCGTGCCGGCGAACGCCCGGTCGATCGCGACCGCCCGGGCGCGTGGAGCGAGGTGCGGCAGGAGGTGGTCCGTGAGCACCGGGATCTTCATCCAGTCGCGGAGGCAGCGCTGCGTCAGGCGCAGGCGGAATCGCCAGGCCACGGGCTCGAACCCCGCCCGGCGCAGCCAGGCATCGATCTTGGCGGCATCGGCGCGAAACCCGGAGACAGCCGGCCGGCGGGGGGCACGCCCAAGCCCCGCGATCCGGCCTGGCAGCGTGAGCACCAGGGGATCGGTTCCGCCGCCCCCTTGATCCGGCTCGCCCAGGTAGAGCGACGGGATGGTGAAGACGAACGCCCCGCCCGGCGGGAGCAGCCGCGCGATGCGCCGGAACACCGCTGCGACGCCTGCAAACTGCCAGATGCCCGCGCCGCACAGCACCCGGTCGAACGCGGCGCCCCGGGCGGCCGGCCAGTTGGCGCGCCAGGCGACGCGGGCGTCGCCGGCGAGCCGCTCGCGCCCGACGGCGCGCATGGCCCCGGCGGGTTCCACGCAGAGCACGCGCCCCTCCGGCCCGAGCCGCGCCAGCGCCGCCTCGGCGGTGCGGCCGGTTCCCGCCGCGAGATCGAGGCAGCGCATCCCCGGGCGCAGGGCGGCGTGCCGGACGAGTTCGCGGTTCGCGGTCCGGTAGCGGGCGTGCCGCCGGCAGAACGCCTCGTAGAAGCGGGCGGTCTCCGGATGGTCCCAGCCGACCGGGGCGGTGGGGCGGTGTTTCACGCGGAATAGATCCTCAACCGTTTCCCGGCCCCGTTCTCCGGAGCTGCTGCAGATTGTGCTGCCACCGGAAAGCGAGGCACCGTTCGATCGCCGCCCGGACGTCCCTGGGATAGTCGATCAGCCTGGCGTCAAGCAGCGCGTGTTCCATCCGCCTGTGCAGCGCGATGACGTCCTCGGCGGACTCGATGCCGGCGCGCGCGGTCCGGCTCGCGGTGGCAAGCAGGTTCTTCATCCGTGCTTCGTCGAGCCACCACTCGGTGAAGCCGTACGTCCGATGGTGCTGCTCGTAAAGGAGGGTGTTGGGGTACGGAACGACCACGCCCATCGCGCTGAAGCCGTCGGTCAGCGGCGCGATGCGTTGCATGAAACCCAGCGTGTGGTCCAGCTCCGCGGCCGTTTCTCCGGGAAAGCCGAGCATGAAGTTCACCTGGGTTCGCATCCCGGCTTCCCGGATCAACCGCAGCGCCCGCTCGGCCGCCTCGAGCGAGATGCCTTTGTCGATTCTTGCGAGCACCGCCGGATCCCCGCTCTCGATCCCGACGATGACGGTCGTGCATCCGGCCCCGGCCATCGCCCGCACGCGGCCGCGGTCGAGATGATCGGCGCGGGCTTCGCAAACCCATTGGGCCGGGAAGGGCAGATCCGCCATCTGCGCACACAGCTCGATGAGCCGTCGTCGGTGCGCCGTGAAGGCGTCATCATGGAAGAAGAAGGTCGTGGCGCCTTCGCGCTCGTTCCAATCGCGCATGTCCGAGAGCACGCGCTTCAGGGAGTGATAGCGGTACCGCCGGCCGCTCACGATGCTTGAACAAAACGTGCATCGCCCCGGACATCCCCGGCTGGTGACCAGCGAGGCCGGAAGCGCGTCCCGCACGCCGGCGCGGAGGTAGCTCGAGCGGTCCACCAGTCCGGCCGCGCGCCGGGAGCTCGGCAGGCGGTCGAGATCGAGCGGCAGCGCGCGCGGCGCCGTCAATCGCAGGTGGCCCGAGGCGTCACGGCAGGCCAGGCCCTCCACCGCGCCGAGGTCGACCCCCCGGCGCACCGCCCGGAACAGCTCAACCAGCGTTTGCTCCCCCTCCCCCCGCACGACCACGTCGAATCCTCGCGCCAACGCCTCCGCCGGGCAGGCCGTGGCGTGAGGTCCGCCCGCCACCCGGAGGCGCCGCCGGCTTGGACCGAGCTCGCGGACAAGCGCATAGGCCCGGAGCGCTGTTTCCGAGTACAGGGCAAACCCGACCACCGTGGGGCGGAACCGGGCGACGGTGCGCCGGAGCGCCTCCGTGCCGTGGGGTCCAAAGGGGCTGCCCAAGTCCAGCACCTCCACGGGAATGCCGGCCTCCAGGGCGGACGCGGCCAGAAATTGCATCCCGAGCGGAGGACCGCCCGTCCGGGTCGGGGAGGCGACATTGACGAGGAGGATGCCGCCGGGGTCACCCCGCACGGCGGTTTGCGGCGGCTTCGAGGCCGCGGCATCCCTGCCCGGGCCGGAGGACGCCGCTTTCATTTGACGCTCACGTCCGCCCTGCCGCACCGCGCCGGCGGGTCAATTCGTGGGCCACGTGCCGGTGAACCCCCCCGGCGTCATGGTCCCCTTGCCGCCGGACACTGGCCCCACCGGGACATAGGGTGGCGCGAACGTGGGCACCGGTCCCGTGCCGATCACCTTCGTGACCATGGCACCCGCACGGAATTGTGCGAAGCGAGCCTCGAAGTCGTTGACGAATTCTTTGATGGCTGCTGCGGCTTCGGGGTCGTTGGCGCGGGCGCCAAGCGCCTTTCTGATGGACGCCCCGAGGCTGGCCGCCGAGAGCGGACCCGTGTTCCCGCCCAACGCCAGCAGCGCCGTCGGCACATTGGGCGCGGGCGGCGCCACCGGGCCTGGAAAAGCGGCGAAGGTCGGATACCAATCCATGCCCGGCACCCGGAGGCTTGAAACCCACGCGCTCCACGCGCTCGAGACCGGCGCCGCGAACGCTTTGGCCACCGCCGCCGGCACCCCGGCCCCGGCCATCGTCTGCTCGATGAGCGGCTGGAGCGCCGGCCCCGCGATGGATCCGCCGAAAGCCTTGGGCCCGTTGATCACGACGTCCTTCAGCACGGCCTGGCTCTGCCACCGGGCAACGGCCCGGGCGACACCCGCCGTTGCCGCCTTCCGGCACCCCGGCCAGTTGGACCACGCCGGCGCCTGGGTCGCTCGCTGGACGGGCTGACTGCCGGAAACGCGCTCGTTCGGAACCGCAGCGGATGCTCGTTCCCCGAGCAATCCCGCGGTCCCGACAGTTGAGGCCAGGGTCGTGAGCAGGGCGATGCGGGACGATTGGCTACGGGCGGCGCGGGGGGACTCCCCCGAGGCCGATGACGCCCTCCGACGATTTGAATGCGGTTTGGACATGTTTGACGCCCTCGGGATGCTGGCTGGATGCTGAATCCCGGCGCCGGACAGGGTGTCTTGGGGGCAAGTGTCCCCGAATGTCCCGAGGCCGGGAATGAACCTGCGGCGGATGATGCCGCCCGGGAAAAACCGAGTCAAGGGAGCTGGGCGCGTGGCCGTGGGTCAGTTTGCCTGAACCGAACGCGGGGTTGTAGGTCGGGGTTTATCCCCGACAAAGCGAGGGCGAGAGTTTTGGCGTCGGGCATAGAGCCCGACCTACCCTGTTTGACCCAACACCGGGCGCGTTGCCCGGAGCACCGACCCCGCAACAGATCCGCCTCGAACTCCGGCCGGTCGGCCCGTCATGTGGCCGCCGCCTCAAACTCCGCCGCCCGGTCGCAGGATGGATCCCGTCGTGCTGGCGGGCTCGTAGCGGAGGTCGAGCGACACCCGCACCTGATGCGCCGAGACATTCGACCAGGCGCAGTGAATCGTGTCGGGGCCAAAGAAGACGGCATCGCCGGGCTCGACGGCGGCCGTCGCCCAAGTGACGTTGCGCGGCACCGCGATGCCGGCCATCGCATCGTGCTGCGGCCAGAGGCCCGTGCGATGGGATCCCGCGATAACGCCGAGGGGCCCCACGTTCATGGGCGTGTGCGACAGCGGCACCCAGACGGTCCACATCCGTTTGCAGCCGGGCAGGTAGAAGGAATCACGATGCGGTCGCGTCGTGAACTCGGGGCTGCCCGGCAATTTGATCCAGCAGTGGTTGGCCGTGGCCACAGCGGCGGGCTCGCCATACACGGCTTCGAGCACGCCGACGATCTCGCGGCATCTGACCAGGGCGGCAAAGGCGGGGAGGCCGGCGAGGTCCCGCTGCAGCTCGATCCAGGCGGGATCGTCCCAGCCGCGTCCTGCGAGGCCGGCCCCCCGCCGCGCGCGCAAGACGGGCGGATTGCCTTTGGCGGGCTCGATCCATCGGTGCGCCAGGGCGAAGGACCGCACGAACGCGCGGACGGCCTCAAGGCGCGGGACCCGGATCCAATGGCGCAGGTACAGGTAGCCCAACTCATCCGCGATCGACCGGAGGCGCGCGGGCTCACCCGCCACGGCGCTGGCATCGAAGAACGGTTCCGTCGGGTAGTGCCCGGGCAGCAGGGGTTCGGGCATGGGGGAATACCAAGCGTGCGTCGGAATGCCCGCTCGACGACCGTCAAGGCAGCCGCAGCATGTATTTCACCGACTGGATCGCGCCGCCCGCATCGGTCTCGAAGACGTAGCCCGATTTGCTCTCAAAGAACTCGCCGCGCACGAAGATCCACTGGGCGCCGGCGTGCTTGAACGTGAGCAGCTTCCGCTCGCTCTCCATGAACGGCGGATAGATCGTGTCGAGCGCCTTCTGCACCATCGTGGCGTCCGCGGTCGTGCGCAGCTTGAGCTCGGGCTTGAACATCTTCGCAAAGTCCGGGAGTTCGGCGTCCGTGCTGGGCTTGGTCATGTTGACCAGCTTGTCGCCGACTCGCGCCACGATGAGCGTGGTCATCGACGAGCCGTCCCCCTCCCCGATCACCAGCTTGATCGAGTAGAACGGCGCGGCGAACACCTCCTGCATGACCTCATCGTCCAGCCGCTGGGTCTCGAACTTGACCAGGTCCGAGGTGTGCTGGCTGATGAATTCCTGTTCCTCCGGCGTCAGGTCCGCCGCGGACGACATGATGGGGAAGGCCGACAATACTGCCGACAAGGTGAGGGCGAGGGATCGATTCATGGTAGTCTCGAGCTGGATTCGGCCGCCGCCGCCACCATCGGCCGGTCAAGCGGCCAGCCCATCGATGCGCCGCGCCCGCGAGGGAGTCAAACCAACTGATCGCGCGCCAAGAGCCGCGCCATCGGCAAATCGGTGATTCTGCGCTCACGATGGGGGCCATCCGGGCGGGTTTGCCATCGGCACGTTGTAGGAGGGCGGCATCGCCGCATGCCGCCGAACGGGAGATTCGGCGGGGTTCGGCTTGCCTCGCCGTAGCCACCGGCGAAGGCGGGCGACCCCGCCCTACAAATGGACGATTCGGGCCCCCACCTTGGCGCCCTTCGGAACGATTCCCGCCCGGCGCCTACCGGTCCTCGTTCTCGCCGTGACCCCGGCCCGCCAGGAACAGATCGGCATAATCGTGGGCGCCGGCGGCGTCGGCGGCCGCCTGGCCCAGGATCGGATGTCCCTGCTTCGGCCCGATCGGGAAGGCCTCCTGCAGCGTGATCACGTCGGAGGAGTGCGTGTACGTGAGCGCGTCGTTGTGGTACGCGTCGCCTTTCGCGAGCGGCGAGATGATGATCTCCGGGACGGAGTGGCGAGTGTCGTCGGGCGTCGAGTCGGCGTTGTCCTGCTCCTCCGATTCGTCGCTCCAGATCACGATCACGCCGTTGTTCCGGTACGCCTCGGACGCCATGATCAGCGGCACGACCGTGCGCACGAAGTTGTCGCCCTGCGCGATCTTCGCCGCGTCGCCGGTGTAGTGCACGCCGTTGTAGGTGAAGCCGCCCG
>JBAIXJ010000255.1:0-7094 GCA_037916645.1 Opitutales bacterium
CGGCCCATCACGCCCGCGGAATCCCCGGGATTCAGGCAAACGTCCGCGCTGACCTCATAATCCTGCCACTCGCCGTCGCCGAGGATGGTGTAAGGCAGCCATTCCGGCGCCCAGGACAGCGGCGGCACCGGCACGACCTGCCGCACGCACCGGCCCGATTTGTCCGGACGCTCGGCAATCTCGAAGACGCCGGCAATGTCGGCGGTGTAGCGCGGCAGGTAACCCCACCTCTCAGGAGCGGCATACTCCTCGAACGTCTCGCGGTAGGGAAACGGGAACGGCCGCGGCGCCGGGATGCCCGCGAATGAGCCCTTCCGCTGACCCCGGGTCGTCGAGAGCGAGGTGATGGTGTCGGGTTGCAGCGTGACCGTGAACGCGCCGTTCGCCGGGCTGATGCCGGCCTTTTCGACGAACTGCTCCCGGGCGTCGCTGGTCCAGACACAGAGTTCCCGGAGGGACAGTCCCCCGCCAACCTGGAAGCGAACCTCCTGCGGCCCCTTCGCGCCCTTGGTTTCGATGATGATGCTGTAGTCGTCACCGGGCGACTTCAGCGTCACGTAGCTGCCGCCGCGGGCCAGCTCGCCGCAGCCGCCGCTGAGGTATTCCCACCCGATCTGGGTGAACTGCCCGTAGTGCGCGTAACCCCACAGCGCCTCACGGACCCGGTAATGTCCGCTCCAAGGCGAGTTCGCGATCAGCATGGCTGGATCGTGGGAATACGGCTCCAGCGGGTAGACCCCGGCCACGTCGTACCAGTTCACGATCATGGTGGCGCCGCTGCGGATGTAATTCTCGTTGAACGCCCGGACGATGCTGATCGCGCAATCGAAGCCCGGCCGATAGATGTGCTCCTCGGTGTTCCAGATGGGCTTGCGCAGGCGGGCGGCCAGCGCCTGCACCTCGGCCGAGGCCGGGATCTCCGTGAAGGTGTGCGCACTGATGATGCCGATGGCGTCGCGGAGTTTCTCGTCGGCGGCCAGGTCCTGGACGAAATCCAGCTTCTTGTCCCCCCAGTTGTCGAAGGCGTGGATCCTGACGGCGGCAAAGCCGCGGGCGTCGAGGGTCGCGCGCAGCCGCTTCACGAAATCGAGGCTGACTCCCTTTTCGTTGCGGCAGCCGAGGGCATTGAACTCGAGGCCGTAGACTTTCCGCAAGCCCTGCAGCCACTGCGCGTAGTAGTCCGCGGCATCCTGCGACCAGAAATCGCCGCCGCCGATCCATCCGGGCGCGCTCCACGCGGTGCCGTCGAGGCTGAGGCCGGGGTTACGGCGCTTCGCCTCGCGAAGGATCCACCACATATAGCCGCGGTTGAAATCGAGATCGTCGCGCGTGCGCATGTGGCTGGGCATCGAGCCCTGCGTGGAATTGCCATCCCCTGGAATCTCCACGTACAGCGCGCTGAGCGAAGCGCCGAATTTCGGCCGGAAGACCATGTCCAGAATCTGGCCTCGCTGCGGCTCGGGATAGTCCTTGAGCAGCACCGCGGTTGCGCCCCCGCCGTTCACCACCCCGATGCCGTCGAAGCGCCGCCCCCCGGCCCGGCCATCGAGCGCCACCGTCTGAACGGTCGCCGCGGACGCCGGTTGGCTCGCATCGGATGCTGCCGGCGGTTCTGCCCAAGCGGAGCCGGCCGCCAGCAGGCAGCAGGGAACCATGAAGCCCAAGCACCACGGGCCACTTGTCGTAACTCGTTGAAGTCGGATTGCAGTAGGCATCGTGCGATCCATCCCAACCGGAACGCCGCAGAAAAACAACCCCTCTGCGGGCCGCCCGCGCTTGACGGTCGCGCCTGCCCCACCCCGCCACCGCTTCAATCTCCCGAACCCGCCCTATTTGGATTTGCTGCGGTCGACGATGGGCAGCGGTCCCGACCCCAGATACTCCTCCACCTTCGGGTCGCCGATCTTGATCACCGGCTTGTACCGGTCGCTCGCCCGGATCCACGCGGGGACCTCGGTCTCGCGGGCAATCAGCGGCGCGGCGATGCTGATCATCGTGGGCAGCGTGTCCGCCATTTCCAGGCCGCGCGAGGGGCAGGCGATGCGGGTGCGCCACAGGAGCCGGCGTTGCTTGTGCGCCGCGGACTGGAAGTCATATCCGAGCAGGACGGCCATGTAGAGATCATCCGAGGCCGCGGTCCAGAACTTCTCGGAGGCGGGCCGCATCCGCAGCAGCTCGGGCCCGAACTCGTACTCGGGAAACACGGGCTGCTTGGAGATCAGGCCCAGCTTCTCCCCTCCGATGAATCGCAGCAGCTGGCCCCGGTTCAGCTGCACGCGGAAATCGGGGTTCCCGGAGAACCATTGCACGTAAAGGCTGCCCCACCCGAACACCACGATCTGCGTCGCGGGGTGGTCGGCGTTGGCGGGCAGATAGCCCTGCTTGGCCAAAGCCTTCGCAATCCAGTCGTACATCGTCTCATTCTTGGGCAGTTTGTCGCCGGCGATGATGCCGCCGAGGTCGCGGTATCCCATGCTGACCCCCACGTAATAAACCGGATGCTCCGGCGTGGGCGTCGGGAGCGCGGCGCCCTCCCGCGTGACGTCGGTGTTCACAATCACTTCGACATCGTGGTGAAACAACCAGTCCAGCAGCCCCGCATGAGCCAGGGGGGTACAGCCGGCCACGACGACCAACAGCGAGATCAGCCGAAAGGAGGGAAGGCGCCGCCAGAAACGCCGGCAGCCGCGGGACACCGGCGTTCCAACGATCCGAGGGTCAATGAGAGGTGTCATTGGGCCAACAGAGATCCGAAGTGCCTTGACGCCTGCGGATTCCAATGGGTTACGGCCGACGCGGGGCAAGGCTCGGGGTCGGGCGCGATCGCGCCGGAATGACCTTGTTCGCCCGGGCTCTCCTCTTCCTCCGCCCTCGGGCACTGCCATCAATTCAACACCCGCCGGTACGTGTCACCGTAAACCGCGATGGTGTTCGGATCGATCAGTTTGATCACCCCACTCTCGTTCGTGATGATGACCTCCCCGTCGACCGTCTTGGCGCCACGGCCGGACTGCAGATGTTCGCGACGCAACGACCGGTTCTGCCCGTAGACGGTGAAACGCAGCAAACCCAACTGCTCAATCTGGAGATGCCGGTCGCCTTCGAGAATCCCGGTCTGGTATGCCCCGGCCATCTTTTTGATCAACGCATCCGACTCCGTGTCCGGAAGAAAGACGTGCGGCGGCAGCAGCGAGCGGGCCGGCTTGACCAGCATCCAGATCGTCACGGCGTTCATCACGACGATGGCGATACCCAGCAGCGCGACCGTGACGGCCTTGCGCTTGGGGCTTTTGACGCTCGCCACGGGAATTGGCGCCCTCGACTCCACCCGCGCCGCCTTGGGCGCCTCCGCGGCGACGGCGACCTTGGCCATGATATCGTCGACCGTCACCTCGATGCCCCGGCCCTTGGTGTCCCAGCTGGCATAATACAGCTTGCCCTCGATCGGCGTGATCATGGCCATGCCCGCGGGCGACTTGATGCGGATATACGGGCGGAACGTGTCTTCCGGCGACAGCCGCGAAGTCAGACCGGCCAGGGCGACCAGCAGCTTGCGCAACTGCTCTTCCGGCACCGCGTCCTGGGTGGTGTCCGCGAATTGCCCGCCCGCGTCGGTCGCGTCCGGCGAGAGAGCGTGCAGAATGACTTGGTAACGGGTCGCGGGCATTATCGTTCGACAATCCAAACCAGACTGCCGGTGCCTCCAAAGATGAGATTCCCGGTACTCAAGTTGCCATCGTCGATCACGCGATCGACCGCCTCAAGTTGGTCGGCATCGGCGGACAGCGTGCTGTCCCCGGTGGTGTCTATCGTGATGGCGGCCTTGCAGCGCACGCCGCCAAAAACCTGATCGCGCTCCCAGGTGTAATGTCCTCCCACCGGGCTGGCCTTGGCGAAATCAGTCGCCTTGATGCGGTCGACCATCTCGGTCGGCAGGGTGCCGGCGGCGGCGGCTGGCGGGAACCCACCTTTTTCGGCCGCGTAAGCCTGAAACGCGGTCTCAAACACCCGCAGGTCGTTCACGGTCGCAGTGGCCCGCGCCCGCACTTCAATCTTGCGGATCGCCGGCACCGCCAGCATCGCGAGAAAGCTGATGATCGTCACAACGACCATGATCTCGACGAGGGTGAATCCCCACGCGGACTGGCGGGGCTTTCGCCCGAGGCGGCGCCACGACTTGAGGGAGCTGAACGTCGAACGCATTTCGATGAGGAGCGGGCCCGGCCTTTGTGCGACCCACAAGGCGGGTCCGGCCAGGCATTTGAACCTTATAGGTGTGGTGCCGGTTGTCCATCCTTGACCGCAACCTCCGAAAACCGGCTGGCCGCGGGAGCGGGGTGGCCCCGCCGCCTTGGGCGGGTCGTGTCCGGCCGGCGGAGGCCAAGCCGACCACCGCCCCCGCCCCGCGTTCTTGTCATTTGCGCTGGCGCGCCGGGAGGCTGCGGGCGGCGCCCGGCGAGGGATGTCCGCTTGCCTTTGCCTCAGCCGTCATACGATTGACCCTCTGCCCATGAAAACGCCCGCCGCCACCTCTTCTTATCTTCTCTTGCTGCGCCAGCCCGCCGGCGGACCACCGCCACCCGAGGAACTGGCGAAAATCATGGCCCGCTTCGCGGACTGGATGGATCGGATGCGCGCCCGCGGCATGGTGCAGGGCACCAACGGCCTCGAGTTGTCGGGCAAGATCCTGCGCGGTCGGCGGGGCGCCTCGATCACCGACGGACCCTACGTGGAGGCCAAGGAGGTCGTCGGGGGCTACGTGCTCATTTCCGCCGCGAGCCTCGAGGAGGCCGTCGAGGCGGCCCGCGACTGCCCGGGACTCGACTACCACATGGTGGTCGAAGTCCGCCCGGTCCGATCCCGGCCACAAACGGCCGCTACTTGAGGTCGGTCGACGACGGCGGGGTCTCCACGACCTTTCCGTCCTTCAGGACATAGAAGGCCTGTTTCGCGTCGGTTCCGAGACCGAAGGAATAAACCCACACCTGCGATCCGTCAGGCCGCTTGGTGATCACCTCGGGCTTCCCGATGGCGTCCGTGAGTTGCTGTTCCGTCATGCCGATCTGCGCCGGCCGGTTGTAATCCTGCGTGGTGAGGGAACTGAGGCAGCCGGTCAGCGCGGTCGCGAGGACGAGAGCCAGGATGGAGTGTTTCATGAAAGGAAGGGGCTCGTTACCCGGATGATGGCGATCCTATTAGTACGCGTAATCCAAATGACGTTCCACGCCGGTCCGCGAGAATAAAGCACGGTTGGCAGGCGGCCCCCGGGCGCGCTGGCTGCCAACCGCCGGAACCCGCGCGCCGGCCCCCTTGCGGCCCTCATCCCTCGAGGGACTGGCGGACCACCTCCGCCACGGTCTCCGACTGAAACGGCTTGGCGAGGAACGCGATCCTTCCGCCGGGCTCCGTGCCGGCGCCGACCACCTCCTCGCTGTAGCCGCTCATGACAACGATCTTGAGCTGGGGCCGGGTTTGCCGGAACAGGTTTCCCAATTCGACCCCGGTCATCCCGTTGGGCATGACCATATCCGTCAGCAGGAGGTCCACCTCGCCCCCGTGCCCCTTCCAGAGCTCCATCGCGCTCGGCCCGTCGGTGGCGGCGAGGACCCGGTAGCCCAGGCGCTCCAGCAGCGCCTTGGCCACGCGCCGGACGGGTTCCTCGTCCTCGACCAGCAGGATCGTTCCCGTGCCCCGCTTGCTTGCCGCCTGCGTCGGAGCCGGCGTCGGCGTCCCCGCCGGCCGCCTCGCCACGGGCAGAAAGACGCGGAAGGTGGAACCATGACCCACGGCGCTTTCCACCTCGATCCATCCCTGGTGCTGGTGGACGATTCCGTACACCGAGGCCAGACCGAGACCGGTGCCCTGCCCCACCTCCTTGGTCGTAAAAAAAGGCTCGAACACATGCGCGAGGATATCCGCATCCATGCCGACGCCCGAGTCGCTGATGCGCAGACAGGCAAACTGCCCGGGCCGGCATTCGGGGTGCGTCAGCGTGTCGTCGGCTTGGAACTCCACCGGGCAGGTCGCCAGCGTCAGCGTGCCCCCCTGCGGCATCGCGTCGCGCGCGTTCAGGCAGAGGTTCATAATCATCTGGTCCAGCATCGCGACATCCGCCTCGATCCAGAGTGCGCGGGCATCCAGTTCCAGGCGGACGGTCACGTGCTCGCCGATGAGCCGGCCCAGCATCTTCATCACCTCGCCCACCACGAGATTGAGATCCACCGTGGCGAACTGCATGACGTGTTTGCGGGCGAAGACCAACAGCTGCTGCGTCAGTCTGGCCGCCCGGTTGGTCAACGATTGCAGGTCGGCCAGCGGGGAGCCGGGCGCCGGTCTGGCCGCGCACAACTCGTCCACGATGAGCGTCATCGCGGTGAGGATGTTGTTGAAGTCGTGCGCCACGCCCCCGGCCAGCTTGCCGATGCCTTCCATCTTCTGCGACTGGTGAAGCTGCTCCTCGAGGGCCCGGCGCTCCGTCACGTTCTCCACCATCGACATGATGCCGAGGACCACGCCGCCTTCGTCGCGCAGCGGCGCGTTCGTCCACTCGCACCAGATGACCTGGCCGGTTTTCGTCACATTCCGCACGGTGCGGTGCCAGTGCAGGGCCTCGGCGTCGTCCGGGGCCCAGAATCCGGCCTCGTCCAGCGGGGCAATCGGGGCCACGACCAGGTCCTCGGCCCGCCGTCCCAGCGCCTCCCCGGCCGGGTACCCGAAGATGCGCTCCGCGGCCGGGTTCCAACGTGCGACCCGCCGGTCCGGGCTCCAGACGATGCACCCGGTCGGCATCAGCTCGAACTCGAGCTGCAGGCGGGCCTCGCTGGCACGCAGGCTGGCCGTGCGTTCCGTGACGAGCTTCTCCAGGCGGACGTTCTCACGCCGATGCAGAAACGCCACCAGCCCCACCGAGAGGGCGAACAACCCCAACGCCAGCCCGGAGTACAGGGCCCACGCCAGCGGCGTCCGAAACCACGGCGGCCGGATGGAAAACGCAAGGGTTGCCTCGGTCCCCCGGGCGTCGCCGACCCGGGGCAGGACATGCAGCACGTAGCGCCCCTCTTTCAGCCGGTTGAAGGCCGCGGTTCCGCTGCTCC
>JBAIXJ010000256.1:0-2375 GCA_037916645.1 Opitutales bacterium
CCCCTGCCGGCCGCCATCCTGAAGCTGCTCGGCTGGTCCGAGGCGGATGCCGCGACTCCCGGCGCGTATCCGCTCCGGCGCTGAACCGGCTCGGGCTTTCCGCGTCGGTGGAGCCCGACCTCCGGGCGGGCTTTCCGGCAACCGGCACGGAGTGGCGGTTCCACCCGGAGAAGGGCGTCAGAAGGGGCCCGTCGCGTCGCAAATTCGGTTTCCCTTTGCCCGCCGTGGCCGCCAGACTCAGGGCCCCTATGAAGAAGGAAGCCGTCCTCGCGAAAATCAAAACCGAGAAGGTCGTGGCCATCATCCGGGCCGACAGCCCCGATGGGCTGCTCGATTGCGCCCGGGCGCTGGCTGCGGGCGGGCTCACCAGCATCGAGCTGACCATGACGACGCCGGGCGCCATCCCGATGCTGGCCAAGGCGACGGCGGAGCTGCCGGATTTTCTCTTCGGACTCGGCACGGTGCTCGACCCCGAGACGGCGCGGGCCGGCATCCTCGCCGGCGCCAAGTTCATCGTCACCCCCGCCCTGCGGCCCGAGGTGATCACGCTCTGCCGCCGCTACAGCGTGCCCGTGTTTCCCGGCGCGCTGACCCCGACCGAAATCGTCGCCGCGTGGGAGGCCGGGGCCGACGCGGTCAAGGTCTTCCCCGCCGAGTTCTTCGGCCCGGCGTACATCAAGTCGGTCAAGGCTCCCCTGCCCCACGTCGAGCTCGTGCCCACGGGCGGCGTGACGCCGCAGACGATCGGCGACTTCCTCAAGGCTGGCGCGATGGCCGGCGCGGCGGGCAGCGCGCTCGTCGACGCCAAGGCGCTCAAGGAGAAGAACTGGGCCGCGATCACCGCCAAGGCGCAGGAGTTCGTGAAAGCCGTGGCGGCGGCGGGCGGCAAGCTGTAGACGGCTGGCCGCGAGCTCACCGCTTGCCGCCTAACGGGGGGCGGTTCCGCCGCGTCACTTTCCGCGTTGTGCCGGCGATCCCGCGCGGCAAGCTGCAGGACTGAATCCTCCAGCGTTCACATGAAAAGACTCGGCATCGTTTTGGGCGCGGTCCTGCTGTTTGCCGCCATCGTCCCCGCAATCCGGTCCGCGGGGTTGACCTATGGTCGGGACAAGCTGAAGAGCGACACGCAACAGCAGGGCGACGCCTCCGCTCCCACGGGCAGCGCCACGAATCAGAAATGCTGTCAGGCGGCTCTCGACGCTCTGAACGAGGCCAAGCGGCAGCTCCAGACCGCCACCGGGTCCGACGGCGGGAACCATCGCGCGAAGGCAGTCGACTTGGTCAACAAGGCGATAAGCGAGGTCAACCTCGCCCTCAAGGCCATCCAGGAAGGCGCCGCCAAGCGCTGACGGCGACGCGGAACAGCCCCCGCGGCCCGCCGCACGCGGCGGGCGACAATCTTGGAGCTGACAGTTTACCGCCCAAGGCTGCGCGGTTCCGCCGCGCTACGTTCCAGCTCCAACAGGCGCTGCTTGCGCCAGACGCCGCCGCCAATGGCAGATTCATCCTTTGGCCACAAGAGGCACAGGAAGCACAAGAAGGCGTTCGTCTGAAGATTCTGGACACCCGTTCAAACACTGGCGCTAATCCGCATCAGATCCGCAGGCATCGGTGAGGATGAACTTCTTGATCTGGATTATCGGAGCGCCGAAGTTGATCAAGAGGGCATGTTCAAGCCTGGAGGACCGAAGGTAGCCCAACACCTGGGCCGTGTGTTCGTCGACCAATTGCCGGCAAGCCTTGAGTTCCACGATCAGTTCGTCCTCAACCAACAGATCCGCAAAGAACTCACCCAGGAGGGTCCCATCCTCGTCAAACACCTGTAGAGGATGCTGCTGCTTGACCCTCACTCCCCGCTTCCTGAGCCGATGGCCCAAGGCGTTCTCGTAGATCTTCTCGAGGTGCCCGTGTCGGTGATAACGATGAATCGCCAGGGCGATTTCACGAATGGTGGCGCATAGCTGGAAGATTTGATCTTGGCTCACGCCGTCATCTTGTGACTCATTTGCCTCTTGTGGCCAACTGATTCTTCCCGCCGTGGCGTTTTTCTCTGTTTTGCAATTCACCACGCTCCAAGTCCAGCAGGCGCTGCTTGCGCCAGACGCCGCCGCCGTAGCCGGAGAGCGAACCGTCGGAAGCGATGACGCGGTGACAGGGGATCACGATCGACAGCATGTTTGAACCGTTGGCGTGCCCGACCGCCCGCTGCGCGCCGGGCCGGCCGACATCGGCGGCGATCTCCGCGTAGGACTTGGTGGCGCCGCGCGGGATCCGCTGCAGCGCCGCCCACACCCGCTGCTGGAACGGTGAGCCCACGGGGGCGAGCGGCACGTCGAATGCCACGGGCTCGCCCGCAAAAAAGCGGCGTAGTTGCG
>JBAIXJ010000257.1:0-2361 GCA_037916645.1 Opitutales bacterium
GCACCCTGCCGACCTTCGACGAGCTGCTCGGGCGGCCCGAATACCCCGATGACCGCATCGTGCCGCACTACCTCTCGCTCCTGCGCGAGGACGGCGTCAATGTCCTCACCATCCACGCCGAGATCGAAGGCATGGCCAAGCGGACGCTGTTCCGCGCCCTGCTCGGCGCGTGCCGCGAGCGCCGCGTGCAGTTTGTCCGCCTCGATGAGCACGCCCGCGAGCTGCTCGCCCGGCGGGACGCCATCCCCGTGCGCGACCAGGTGCTGGCTCCCATCGACGGCCGGTCCGGCGTCGTAGCGATGGGCGCGCCGTAGGCGCGCCCCGGTTTTGGGTCCTGCGTCTAGGATCTTGGGTTCGGGGCTCAACCCAAGACTCAAAACCCAAGACTCAGGACCGATCGCCGCTGAGGCGCAGGCCTCAGTGGCGGTCGACCCGCCAGAAGAGCCAGATGCCCACGGTCAGGAAGATCAGGTTGGGCAGCCACATCAGCAGGTCCGGCCGCAGCTCTGGGCGCTCCTGGAGCCAGCCCACGATCACCGTGAGGAAGTAGTAGGCCATGGCCAGCCCGAGCGCCACCCCGAGGTTGGCCGACGTCTCGCGCCGCGAGACCTTGATGCCGAGCGGCACCCCGATCAGCGCCAGCGTGAACACCGCGAAGGCGGTGGTGCATTTGTCCTGGATGACCATCTGGACCTTCATGCGCTCAAGCACATGCTCGCGGGGCTCCGGCCCGGAGGCCGGCGGCGCGAGCTTCTGCCACTGCGCCAGCAGCTCGGAAAAGGTGTACCACTGCAGCTTGCGTTGCACCGTCGCGGCGCCGAACAGATGCTGGAGGGACATCGGATAGGTGGCGCGGCCGAAGGTGAGATAGGCGGGCGGGGCCGACGGATCCTCGGGATCCTTCTGGCTCCGCGCCTCCACCCGGCCCTCGGCCAGGCGCAGCATCAGCTCCCCCTTGCCCTCGTCAAACTCGAGGCTGCCCGCCTCGGCGTGGACGAAGTTCTTCAGCCGCCCCTGCCCGTCGAGCTCCCACAGCCACACGTCCTTGAGCGTGTCGCCGTGCCGGGACCCCACGTAGAGCACCCGGCCGGGAAAGTCCCGGATGAAGGTCCGCGGGACGATGAAACTCAGCGGATTCGCGCGCACGGCGTCGGCCAGCTCGGTGTGGTAGACCACCCTCGCCCACGGCATGAACTGGAAATTGAACACCAGGCCGACCCCCACGCCCAGCAACGCGAGCAGAAAAACCGGCCGGGCGATCCACCCGAGGCTCAGCCCCGCCGCCCGGGCGGCGGTGACCTCATGCTCGGCCGACATGCGACCGAGGACGAGCAGCACGCCGGTCAACACACCGATCGGCAGGGCGTACGACACGACAAACGGCAGCAGCAGCAGAATCAGCTCGCCGAACATCTCGAGCCGGAGCTGCCCCGCCACGACATACCGCAGCAGGTCCTTCACCGCGTTCCCCACCATCAGCACGAACGCGAACAGCCCCACCGCGACCGTGCAGGCGAACAGGACGCTCTTGAAGATATGCCGCTGCAGGAGCCCCATGCCCGCCCAGTTAAGCAGGCGCCCTCTCGAGCGCACGAAGGAAATGCACGGACGAGACCGGCGGCATGGCCGCTGTCGCGCCCGGCGGCGCTCGGTACGGCGATGCCACCCTACAATTGATAGATCGAAAGGCTGTAGGGCGGGGTCGCCGAACCCCGCCACCATCCGGCTGCGCCCGTCCCCGCCTTTGACTTCTGCCCTGCCTTGGTGTTCTTCGTGGGCGGATGAAGTTCACGCCCGACCGCCCCTCGATCCACGGCGAGACCATCGAGTCGCTGACCGCGCGCTTCGCGGCGGCGGGCGAACCGGCCTACCGGGCGCGGCAGGTGCTGGACTGGATCTACCACAAGCGCGCCGCGTCGTGGGACGAGATGACCAACCTGCCCAAGGCGCTGCGGGCCTGGCTGGCCGGGACCTTCGACCTCGACGCCTCCACGCTCGTCCTCAACCGCCAGTCCGAGGACGTCACCGACAAGCTGCTCCTCGAGCTGCGGGACCGCTCGCTCATCGAGACGGTGATCATCCGCGCCCCGCAGGACGGCGTCGGGCTGGACCACTCGCGCAAGACCATCTGCATCTCGACCCAGGTCGGCTGCGCCATGGGCTGCGTGTTCTGCGCCTCGGGGCTCGCCGGGCTGAAACGCGACCTGTCGGCCGGCGAAATCGTCCACCAGCTCATGCAGGTCTGCCGCCGGGAGGACGCCCGCACGCCGCGCGCCCGGGCCGAGCTGGCCTCGTTCGACAACGTCGTCGTCATGGGCATGGGCGAACCCCTCCACAACTACGACAACGTCCTGCGGGCCC
>JBAIXJ010000258.1:0-3994 GCA_037916645.1 Opitutales bacterium
GCTCGTGGCAGCCGACGCACCCGCGGTTTTCGCCGGGCTGGAGCCAGACAAACGCCGGCTGATGGCGGAGCACGCGGCCCCGGGCGTCGAGGGTGTCGAACCCGAGCGGCACGTTCACGGGCAGATACACGAGCACGGAGCCGTCGGACGCCACCGGCACCCGGCCCAGCACGTGTTTCTCCCCGGAACCCGTCGCGGCGAAGACGCGGAGCTCCGCGGCGGGCGCCGGGTTGCCATCGGCGGCCGGCACGCTGCTGTCGTTGACGTTGAGACAGAGCACCGTGCCGCGGGTGGCCTTCGGCATCACGGCCGTCGTATGTCCGGCGGGTTCTGGTCGAGGGGTGATGACGGCGGCCTCGATGCTGTTCCATTGCGGGTCGCCGAACAGGGGCGCGCCGGGCGCGGTGGCGCCGGCCGCGACGCGATAGACCGCCGCGCTGGCTGTCATCGAACGCCCGACCAGTCCGCGGATCTCAAGGCAGGCCAGCACGTCGTTGTCGGGTGTTGGCTCCACCGAGCTGCAGCCCTCGCTGGGGAAGGCGAAAAGATTCCCGCGGGTCGCAAACGGCGCGGCCGAGTGCACGCCCTCCGCCCGCGCCGTGGCGGCTGATTCCTCCGTCGGGGCCGCGAGGAAGGCGATCCGGCCGTCCCCCAGCTCCCGCGGGCGCCGGATGAAATCGGCGCCGTCGCCCTGGCAGGCGTAGGCGGTGACCTCGGTGCCGTCGTTGTTGATTGTGAACAGACCCAGCTGCGGCGGGGCGCCGCGACCGTCGCGGGGCCGGGCGGTCACGAAGAGGATGCGTCCGTCGCGCAGGACGGTGGCGCCGGTCGCGCTGTCCGGACCGTAGGTGAACCGGCGCGGCGCCTTGCCCGGCAGCTGGCCGTAGAGGGCGGCCGGCCCCCGGGTGGGCCCCGGCACGGGGGAACTGAAGACCAGTTCGTCGTGGGCCGCGATGGCGGGATCCATCGCCCCGCCCGGCACCCGCGTCATTCTCTCCGGTCGACCGCCGTCCACATTGGCCCGGTAGATCTGCCAGTCGGCGTCCGCGGCGCTCTTGCCGGCGAAATAGACCCAGCGGCCGTCCCACGAAACGCAGGGATCCCCGGCGGCGACCAGCCCGCGGGAAAGCAATCGCACCATGTCGGGGCGAAACGGCGGAGGCACCAGGACCACGCGGCTCCCGGGCGGATACCGGACGTCCAGCACGGCGGCGGACGCCGGGGACGGGCCGCCCGCGGGCGTCTGCGTCAGGACCAGGGAGCCGGCGGGCGCCGCCCGGTTGCAGCCCGCCAGCGCCAGCGCGGCCGCGCCCAGCAAAGCGATCATGCGGAGAGTCATCGGCGTCAGGGCTCGGTGACCTTGAGGATCTGGTCGACGCGGACATCCGTCAGCGTCTGGACCTGGCCGCTGGGCCACTTGATCTCGATCTTGTCGATGGTCTTTGCCTGCCCGAGGCCGAAGTGGACCCGCGGATCCGACTGGCTCAGGAAACCCGAGGGGCAGCCGTATTCCTGGACATATTTCCTGCCGTCGGCGGTCAGCTCGATGAACGAGCCCCAGCCCGCCGGGTTGCTCCTGGTGCCGCGGAGCGCCAGGGTGATCCAGTGGTTGCCCGAGCGGTCGCGGTTGTGCAGCAGGACCGGCCGGTCGCCCATCAGCCCGACGAGCAGGTCCATCCGGCCGTCGTTGTCATAGTCGAGCACGACGCTCGAGCGGGCCCGGACCGGCGTGCGAAAGTAGGCGCCGCCCTTGTCGACCGCGTTGCGGAAATTGCCCTTGCCGTCGTTCTCCAGCAGCAGGCTCTGCCAGCCCACCATCCGGAAGGCGTCGCCGTTGGCGATGAAGACGTCCAGTTTCCCGGCGTTGTCGAAGTCGATGAAGTTGCACCCCCAGCCCACGTATTGCGCCGTCAGCACGCCGAGACCCGAGGCCATCATCCGGTCGGTGAAGTCGCCCTTCTCCGAGCCCGTGTAGAGCGAGCCGTAGCCTAGGCGGGAGACAAGGATGTCGGGGATCCCGTCGCCGTTGCAGTCGCCGACGGCGGAGGTCATCGAACCGGCGGCCTCGCCGAGGGCGTTGAAGGCGATGCCGAGCTTCATGGCCTCGTCGTGGAAACGCCCGTGGCCGTCGTTGATCAGGAGCTGGTTCGGGGTCGCGTCGTTGCAGAGGTAGAGGTCGGGGTGGCCGTCCCGGTTGAAATCCACCGGGCACACCGACATGGTCCGGTGCGGCTCGAGGCCCGCGATGCCGGACGACTCCGTGGCGTTGGTGAAGGTCCCGTCGCCGTTGTTGAGATAGAGCACGTCGTGCTCCGGCTTGTAGGCGAGCGGGCCGGGGTAGCTCGTCGGGTTGTAGTAGAGCTTGTAGTCCGGATCGAAGTTCAGGTAGTTGGCGACGTACAGATCGAGCCGGCCGTCGCCGTTGACATCCACCCAGGTGGCGCCGATGCCCGTGCCGGTGTCGCCCACGCCGGCCTGGTCGGTCACGTCGGTGAAGGTGCCGTTGCCGTTGTTGTGGTAGAGCCGGTTTGGTTCGCGCCGGGTCCCGGGCTTCGCGTGCGTCACGTTGTCGAGCGGGCCCGGGTTGACGAAATACAGATCCATGTACCCGTCGTTGTCATAGTCGAAAACGACCACGCCCGAGCCGTTCGATTCCAGGATGTTGGCGATGCGATCGTCGCAGAACTGCTGGACGAAGGTGATGCCGGCCTTGGCGGTGACATCCTCGAAAAGATCGTCGGCCCCCGCCGGAATCGGCGGGGTGACGGAGAAGGAGAGGGGCGGCTGGGCCGCGTCGGCGGCCGGCTCGGACGACTTCCGCTGACATGCCGCCAAGGTCAGGGCGAGCACCAGCAGGAAGCGTCCGGGCAAATAGGATCCGGCAGGCCGGTTCATCGGTTTCATGATCGCAAAGTCCCTTCAGTTGCGCCGGCGCCCTCGCGCCGACCTGATTTCCGGCCGCGGCGCGGCGGATGATTTCGCCGCCCGTGGCCGTGCCGCCGCCGGCTCCGCCTTGGTCGACCTGGTCAGGGGGTCTGGGGTGCTGGACATCCGGATATTGTGACCTGCTGGTGTTTAAGGCTGTGGTTCGCGACCCAATTGTGGCGAATCGACGGATTTGCAGGGCGAACCGCACGTGGGCCTTGGCCGGTTTTCGCCGGTCCGCGAAGGGGGCCGGTTCAATCCTCCGGAGCGGTCATCCGGAGGGTCGTCGGAATCGCCCCGGCCCAGTCGGGACTCGCGGTCGTCGCGCCGGACGGCCACCGGACGCGCACCCGTCGCAGCGGGTTCTGCCCGGGCGAACCGAAGAACAGGGCGGCGGTCGACTGGCTGTAGCAGCCGGATCCCGCGCAGACCTCGCCGGCTTGGGTGGTGTCGTCGGCATACTCCGCGGTGACCCATGCGCCCACGGCCTGCGGATTGCCCGGCGGCCCCTGCAGGACGACGCGGAGGGAATGCCGGCCCGCGACGCCCCGGTTGCGGAACGCGAGCGTCGATTCGCTGTTGCGCGAGACCAAGAAGTCCGGCCAGCCGTCGCCGTCGAGGTCGAGCACCGCCAGGGCCTTCGCGTCGCCGGGCACCACCAACCCGCTCTCGAGCGGCGGTACTGGCGCGAAATGGCCGCGGCCGTCGCCGCAAAGAAACTGGCTCAGGCCGCCGTCGAACCGGCCGATCGCCGGCGCCGGTGCGTAGGAGTTCTGGACGACGTAAAGATCGGCGTGCCCGTCGCCGTCGAAATCGCCCGCCACGACGCCGTCGGCCGGCGCGATCTGCGCAATCAGCGGCCAGGGCTCGAACCGATACCGGCCGTCCGGCTGGCTGAGGAACACCCCGCTGCGCAGCTCCGTGGCGGCCAGGCGGGTCGCCGCGGCCAGCCGGTCGGCGCCCAGAATCTCCGGCAGCGTCGCCTTCGCGTAATCGTTGGTCGAACGGTAGCGCCGGAGCACGCCGGGAATCGCGGCGCCGAGGTCCGTGCGGCTGCGCCACGGATAGA
>JBAIXJ010000259.1:0-9684 GCA_037916645.1 Opitutales bacterium
CGGGCGATCTTGCGCTTCTCGACCGGCTGGCCCAGGCCGAGCGGCGTGTCGGCGGGCACGAGGTCGGGGTTCACGTAGGTGCCGAACAGGCGGTCCCAGAGGCTGAACGTCGTGCCGAAATTCCGGCGGCAGAGGTCCGAGGCCGAGTGGTGCACGCGGTGGTAGGCGGGGGTGATGAAGACGTATTTGAGCGGCCCGATCTCGACGTCGATGTTGGTGTGCTCCCAGAACTGGATGAGCAGGGCGAGCGAATAGCCGATGCCGGTCTCGAGGGGGCTGAGGTTGAACACGAGCATGGGCACCGCGGACTGCGGGATGTTGTAGAGGAACGAGTGCAGGAAGCTCGTGCGGAAGCCGGAGAACCAGTAGAGGTGCTCGATCGAATGGTGCCAGGCGTGGGTGCGCCAGAGCAGGTCGAACCGGTGCTGGGCGCGGTGCAGCCAGTAGATGCAGAAGTCGGCGGTCAGGATCGCCAGGAAGATCCGCGCCGCCGTGGGCAGCCCCTGGAGCCCGTGCAAGCCGCCGCGGAGCCAGGCGGGCGCCGCGGAGGCGATGAACGCGCTGATGGCGAAATGGGAGATCCGGTTCACGGTCACCGCCAGCATGAAGGACAGGACGTCGATCTTCAGGTCCCGCCAGCGGTCGATTTCGCGGGCCGGACGGCGGCGCTCGAGCAATTCAAACACCGCCACCCAGATGAAGAACGACACGATCTCGTAGTCTTGGCTCGTCATGGCGGCTCCTCCCAGTGCGCGGCGAGGGGAGGGAAAGCTAACCAGATCGGGGCGAATTTCAAAGTCGGCCGCCCCGCTCCGCGGGCTGCCGCGATCAGCCGGCCCCCCGGGCGCGGCGAGGCCGCCTAATGCCTGCGCCGGGGCCGGAAATCAGACTTTCGCCTTGCCTGCGGGTCCGGCAATCTCGACCGTACCTGTTCCCCGGAAACCAGCTTCCTACCCCGGGCGAACGCGAACGATTCGTTTATGAAATCCTATCAGCCTTCGGAGATCCGGAACTTTGCCATCGTCGGGCATGCCACCTCGGGCAAGACCATGCTGGCGGAATCGATGCTCATGTGCGGGGGCGTCATTCACCGCCTCGGCAGCATCGTGCAGGGCTCGACGGTCTCCGACTACCACATCGGCGAACAGCAGCGGCAGATCTCGATCCACGCCACGCCCCTCAGCCTGGAGTGGCAGGGCCGCCGGCTCAACCTCCTCGACACCCCGGGCTACCTTGATTTCAACAGCGAGGCGCTGAACGCCCTCCGGGTCGTCGACTTCGCGGTGGTGGTGATCCACGCCAACCACGGCATCGGGGTGGGCACCGACATGATGTGGGACTACGCCACGCAGTTCGGCATCCCCAAGATCATCGTCATCAACGCCCTCGACAAGGAGAACGTCGACTTCGACCTGCTGGTCGAGGAAATCCGCGAGCGGTACGGCAACCACGTCTTTCCGATGCAGGTGCCGGTGAATCCCGGGCCGGGTTTCAACCAGGTGCTCGACGTGCTCCGCAGCGAAATCTGCACCTATGCGGCCGACAAGTCGGGCAAGTATGAGGAGGCCCCGGCCGGAGGGGAATGGAAGGGGCGCGTCGAAGCGATGCACAAGGAACTGATCGAGCACATCGCGGAGTCCGACGACGCGCTGCTGCAGAAGTTCTTTGACGAGGGCAGCCTCTCCGAGGAGGTCATGCGCACGGGCATCCATCCGGCCGTCCAGAAGCAAGTGTTCATCCCGCTCTTCTGCACGTCCGCGGAGAACAACGTCGGGGTGGGGCGCCTGCTGGACTTCATCGCCCGTTTCGGCTCCTCCCCGGCCGACCGCGCCTCGGTCGAGGCGACCGACAACGCCGGCCAGCCCTGCCAGATCAGCCTGACCGGCACCGAGCCGGTCGCCTTCATCTTCAAGACCCTCTCGGACCCGCAGAGCGGCGACCTGTCCATCTTCCGCGTCTACTCCGGCAACGTGCACACCGGGATGGACCTCTACAACAGCGACCGGCGCGTCACGGAGCGCATCGGGCAGCTTTTCCGGCTCAACGGGAAGACCCGCGGTGCCGTGGAGGTGCTCACCGCCGGCGACATCGGCGCCGCCGTCAAGCTGAAGGACACGCACACCGGCAACACGCTGTGCGAGTCCAAGCGCGCGGTCGTGCTGCCCAAGGTCCAGTACCCGAAGCCGTACACCCAGGCGGCCCTCAAGCTCAACTCGCGCGGCGATGAGGACAAGCTCGCCGCCGGCCTGGCCGCGCTGCACGAGGAGGACCCGGTCTTCGAGTCCAAGGTCGACGGCGAGCTGCACCAGACGATCATCTCCGCGCAGGGCGAGCTGCACCTCGAGGTGCTGATCGAGCGTCTGCGGCGCCGGCAGAAGATCGACCTCGAGCTCATCCCGCCGCGGATCCGGTTCCGCGAGACGATCCGGATGCGCGGCGAGTCGAAGTACCGGCACAAGAAGCAGACCGGCGGGGCCGGGCAGTTCGCCGAGGTCTGGATGCGCATCGAGCCCGCGCCGCGCGACAGCGGGGTCGAGTTCACGGAGTCGCTCAGCGGCCAGAACGTCGACCGCGTGTTCGTGCCGTCGGTCGAGAAGGGCGTGAACACGGCCTGCACCGAGGGCATCCTCGCCGGCTACCGCGTGGTGGACGTGAAGATCGACTTCTACGACGGCAAGATGCACCCGGTCGATTCCAAGGACATCGCGTTCCAGATCGCCGGCTACTTCGCCTTCAAGGAGGCCTTCATGGGCGCGCGGCCCTGCCTCCTCGAGCCGATCCACGAGCTCGAGATCAAGGTGCCCGAGGATTGCCTCGGGAAGATCGTCGGCGACCTGTCGGGCCGCCGGGGCAAGATCCTCGGGATGGACAACGCCGGGCGCCTCCAGGTGGTGAAGGCGGTGGTGCCCGCGGCGGAGCTGTACCACTACGGCACGGTCGTGCGGTCGCTGACCGGCGGCCGCGGCCTGCACGCCGAGAAGTTCAGCCACTACGAGGAGATGCCGGCCGAGTTTGAGCGGAAGGTGATCGAGGAAGCGAAGGCCGCCAAGGCGGCCGCCACCGCGGCTCACTGAGGCGCGGCGCCTCCAGGCGCCGGCGGCAGCACCGGCGCGTAGTGGCCGGTCTTCTTGTACAGGATGACGACGTCCTGCATGCCCCAGGCCTCCTCAAGGTAGGCGCGCAGGATCACCTCGGGATGGCGCTGCAGGGCGCGGCCGACCCACTCGGGCGAAGTCACCGCCACGCCGTAATCGCCGTGCTCCGGCTCGAAGTAGCGCTGGTAGGCGAAGCCGGTGCGCGCGAACCCGGCGAGGAGGGCGGGCTTGTCGATGTTCTCAGCCACGTTGGTGCGGCCGCGGGCGAGCAGGCTGGTGTAGCAGCGGCCCTGGGTGGTGAAAACGATGACGCCAAACTCGCGGGTCCAGCGGATGAGGCAGTCGAGCGCGGTCAGCCAGCGCTCCTCGCTGAGGTGGGTGAGCAGCGAGCCGCACCACACCAGCTCAAAGGCCCCGGGGAACGTCACCGTGCGCAGGTCGGGCTGCGAATAGACGGCATCGGCGCGGAAATGGTCGCGGCAGAAGTCGGCCGCATCGCGGTCGAGGTCGCAGGCGGTGATGCGGGCGTAATCGTAGGCGGCCCGCAGCCAGCGCAGCACCCGGCCGTGGCCGCACGGCAGGTCGAGGATGTCGTGGTAGTGCGGTTTGTCGCAGAGGCGCCCGGAGAACAGGATCAGCTCCAGCGCCCGCCGGCCCAGCTCGAAGTACTGCTCCTCGAGGCCGACCTTCATCATCGCGTCGCGCGGCGAGACGGTCCGGTCGGGCTGGACCGGCGAGGTGTCGGCAAGCGGGATGACGGGGGGCATGGTGCGGAGAACGGACGTTTGCGCCAGCAAGGTGGCAGCCCACAAGAGAAGGCGTCAAATTCGGAAAGTCACGGCCGACCGTTCAGGCGTCGGGGGTGAACCCCGACCCACAGGGCAAACGCCGTTCACGCGTGGTGTAGGTCGGGCTTCATGCCCGACGCGCAAGTTGGGAACGGCGGCGATTGCATTCGGCAACCGGCTCTGGCACGATCGGGCCGTGATCGCCTCGGTCCAGTTCAAGCATTTCAAGGCGCTGCGGGCGACGACGCTGCGCCTCGAGGCGTTCAACCTCCTGATCGGGCCGACCGGCAGCGGCAAGACGAGCGTGATCCAGGCGCTGCTCCGGCTGCGGAGCCTGACCCGCCAGCCGGCGGCCGCCGCGACCGCCGGCGACCCGGGGCCGGCCCGGCGCAACGGGGGGCCGGAGATCGTGTTCCGCTTCGCGCCGCCGAACGCCGACCTCGAGGTGCATCTCGGCTGCCGGTCCGAGGCGGTCTGCGACCTGCTCCAGCCGCGGGTGCCCGATACCGCCGACGCCCGCGGGCGCTGGGAGGCGCTGCGGACGCGCCTGGGCGGGATCCGCGCCTACCTTTTCGATCATTACGCGATCGCGGAGCCGGTGGCGGCGACCGCAGGGGATGAGCTCGCCACCAACGGCCACAACCTCGCCGCCGTGCTCGCCCGCATGCGGACGGAGGAGCCGGACGGGTTCCGCCGGCTCGAGGCGGAGTTCCGGCGCGTGCTGCCCGAGTTCGCCGCGGTGGAGACGCCGGCGGCCGGCGAGGGGAGCCTGCGGCTCGGCCTGCGCCTGGCCGAGGGCGGCGAGCCCCTCACGGGTGAAAACATCTCGCAGGGGGCGCTCTATACGCTCGCCATCTTCACGCTCGCGTTCCTGGCCCGGCCTCCGCCGATGCTGTGCCTCGAGGAGGCCGACCGCGGCGTGCATCCCCGGATGCTGCGCGAGGTGCGCGACGCCCTCTACCGGCTGGCCTATCCGGCCAGTTTCGGGGAAAAACGCGAGCCGGTGCAGATCGTGGCGACCACGCACTCGCCGTTCCTGCTCGACCTGTTCCGCGACCATCCCGAGGAGATCGTGGTCGCAACCAAGCGGGGCGGCGGCGCGACCTTCCAGCGGCTGAGCGAGCGGGCGGACGTGAAGGAGATCCTGGCGGAGGGATCCCTCGGCGACATCTGGTTCAGCGGCATCCTCGGCGGCGTGCCGGAGGAATAGTGGTGCCGGATGCCGCATCGGCGAATCCGCGTCATGGCCACGAAAAGGCACAAAGAGTCACAAGAAGGTGGGGCGTCTTTTTGTACGTTTTCGCGCCTGCTTGTGGCCGGAAAGCTCGGTGCCGGTCGGGCACCAAGGCAATCCGGGCCATGTCAACTGTTAGTTGACATGGCGCGGCGGCGCGGCGCGACCATGGGCACGGCGTCATGAAGGTCGCGCTGCTGAGCGAATCGCCCGCGGACGAGGCGGCGCTGCGGGTCCTGGTCGAGGCGGTGCTGGCGGAGGCGGTCGCGCTCGTGCGGCCGGGGCTGCGGGCGCGGGGCTGGCCGAACGTGGCCCAGGTGCTGCCGGCCATCCTGCGCCATCTCCACTTCAACACCGACACCGACGCGCTGGCCGTGGTGGTCGACGCCGACGACTCGGTGGTGCACACCGCGGCGCATGAGGCGCCGGGGTATTTTCATCCGCAGTGCCGGCTGTGCCAGCTGCGGACCATTGTCCACCGGACCCAGAAGCGGTTTCCGTCGCTGCACGGCCGGTCCCGGTTGCAGCGGGCCATCGGGATCGCCGTGCCGGCGATCGAGGCGTGGTATCTGTGCGGGCGGGATCCGCAGGTGACGGAGCTCGCGTGGATGGAGGGTCAGGCGCAAGGCCGGATTCCCTACACGCGGCGCGACCTCAAATGGCGGGTGTACGGCACCGACCGGCCCGGCCTGAGTTTCGAAATCCAGCGGGCGCTGGAGTGCGTCCGCCGCCACCAACACGATCCGCGGCGCCTTGAGGCCGACTTTCCGCACGGCTTCGGGACGCTGGCGCGCGACCTGCGCGGCTGGCGGGCCGGGGCGGCCGACCGGGTCTCCGCGCTTGAACCCGGCCCCGGGTCTCCGTCATAGTCCCCGGTTTCCGTCCGCCCCATGTCGAATCCGACGCGTTCTGCGCGCTCCCTTTCCAGTCTTCTGGCGGCGCAGGCCCAGGTGACATTCAACAGCAGCGCCGCCAACCTGGCGCTGTTCGCCTTGGTGCAGTTCAACGGCATCCTGCCGGGGCGCGACACCGATGCCATCAAGGGGATCCTGTCCGCGCTCCTGGCGGCGCCCCTGGTGGTGTTTGCCCCGGGCGCGGGCTGGCTGAACGACCGATTTGCGAAGAGCCGCGTGCTGAACGTCAGCCTCGGCGCCCAGTTTGCCGTCATGATCATCCTCGCGGCGGCGCTCTGGCTGCACCTGCTGTGGGGGGCGATCGCCTGCCTGTTTCTGCTCGCCCTCCAGACCGCGGTCTTCGCCCCGGCCAAGCGCGCCATCCTGCTCGAGATCGTCGGCCCGCAGAAGCTGTCGCGGGCGGTGGGGCTGACCGAAATGCTCTCGGTCACGGCGATCCTGCTCGGCGGATTCGGGGGCGGGCGCATTTTCGACGCGTGGACGGCGTGGGCGGGCGATCCGTGGCAGGGCGCGCTCTACACGACCGCCATCCTGATCGTTCTCTCAGCCGCGTCGTGGGCCGTCTTCCAGGGTGTGGAGGCCACGGAGGCGCAGTCGCGCGAGCCGTTCCGCTGGAGCCTGTTCGTGCGGCACGGCGCCCAGCTCTACGAGCTCTGGGCGTCGCGGCCGCTCCTGCGGGCGACCTTCGGCATCATGTTCTTCTATGGGTTGGGCGCCTACATCTACCTGCTCGCGCTCCAAATCGGCGTGGACGCGTACCACGGCGCGGTCGGCTCGGCGAGCGCGGCGAGCCTGATGCTGCTCGTGATGGGCGCGGGCGCCATGCTCGGGAATTTCGCGGCCGGCGCGTGGTCGCGGCGCGGGGTGGAGCTGGGGTTCATCCCCATCGGCGGCGTGCTGCTCTCCGGCGCGCTGCTGACGCTCGCGATCCACGGCGCGCAACCCGGTCTCGGGCTCTATCTGCTCCTGGCCGTGGCCGGGTTTGCGTCCGGGCTCTTCTTGGTGCCGCTCTACGCCTTCGTCCAGCAGACGGCCGGCAACCACCGGCGGGGGCGCGTGCTGGCGGGCGTCGGCCTGCTGGACAGCCTGGCCGGCCTCGCCGGCAGCGGGCTGTTCGTCCTGACGGCGTCGGACCGGCTGCTGAACCTGGGCACGGCCGGCCATTTCTATCTCCTGGCGGGCTTGACGCTGGCGATGTTGCTGTACGCGCTGCGCCACACCTGGCATCAGGCCGTCTGCGTCGTGCTGCGCGCGATCAGCGCGGTCTTCTATCGGGTCCGGGTCGAGGGGCTCGCGCGCGTGCCGGGGAGCGGCGGGGCGCTCGTGCTCTGCAACCACGTGTCCTACATCGACGCGATGATCCTGCAGGCCGTCTGCCCCCGCCGGGTGCATTTCCTGGCGTTCGCGGATTCGCGGCAGCCCCGCTGGATCCGGTTCGCCCACCGGGCCACCGGCGTGCGGATGGTGATGCCGCGGCAGGCGCGGGCCGCCGCGCGCCGGGCGGTGAACCGCCTGCGCGCCGGCGAGCTGGTGTGCATCTTCCCCGAGGGCCAGATCAATCGCACGGGCATGCTGATGGGCATCCGCAAGGGCTTCGAGACCGTGGCACGGCGGGCCGGGGTCCCGGTGGTGCCGGTGTTCCTCGACCGCCGGTGGAGCCCGATGTTTGCCTTCTCGGGGCAGAAGTACTTCTGGAAGCAGCACATCTACCGCCTGCCCTGTCCGATCTCGGTCAACTTCGGCCCGCCGCTCGCGCCGGACACGATCGACGCCATCACGGTCCGCAAGGCCCTGCTCGATCTCGGCGAGGCCGCGTTCAGCGCCCGGCCGGAGCTGCGCGGCCACCTCGGCCGCGAATGCGTGCGCTCGCTGGCACGGCGGCCATGGGAGGTGCAGGTCGTCGACCGCACCGGCGAGCGGAGCGCGATCCGCGCCGGCAAGCTGCTGGCCGTGTCGGCCGCGCTGGCCCGGCGCCTCGGATCCCGGCTCCCCGACCGCCGGATCGGCATCGTGCTGCCGCCGAGCGGCGGCGCGTTCGTGGCCAATCTCGCGGTGCTGATGGCCGGGCGGATCCCGGTCAACCTCAACTTCACCGCGGGCAAGGCGGCGATCGAGGCGAGCCTGCGGCTCGGCGGCGTGTCCACCGTCCTGACCGCGGAGGCGGTGAAGGCCAAGGTCCCCAGTTTCCCGTGGCCGGAGCGGACGCTCGACCTGAAGCAGGAGATCCTCGCCTGCGGCAAGCTCGCGATCCTGCGGTGGCTGGCGGCCGCCTGGGTGCTGCCGGGCAAGGCGATCGCCAATCTGCTGCGGCTCCCGCACGAGGGCGACACCGCCGAGGCGGGCCTCCTCTTCACCAGCGGCACGGCGGGCGAGCCGAAGGGCGTGCCGCTGACCCATCGCAACATCCTCGGCAACTGCGCGCAGATTTCGTCGACCGGCATTCTCCCGAAGGAAAAGTCGCTGCTCGGCTGCCTGCCGGTCTTTCACAGCATGGGCTTCACGGCCACCCTGTGGTATCCGATCCTGCGCGGCTGCCAGGTCGTGACCATTCCCAGCCCGCTCGACTCCCGCAAGATGGCGGAGACGATCGCGGCCGAGCAGGTCCGGGTGCTGGTCGGCGCGCCGACGTTCCTGCGCCCGCTGCTCAAGAAGGCCGAGCGCGCCGAGCTGCGGTCGCTGCATTTCGCCGTGTCCGGCGCCGAGAAGATGCCGATCGACCTCCACGAGCAGTTCAAGGCCCGCTTCGGGGTGATGCTCCTCCAGGGCTACGGCCTGACCGAGACCACCCCCGTCACCAACGTGAACCTGCCGGACCCCGAGCGGAAGGGCCGTCCGCTCGAGTTCCGCCGCGGCCACCGCCTCGGCTCCGTGGGCCGGCTGCTGCCGGGCATGACGGCGCGCATTGTCGACACCGAGACCGGCGCGGACCTGCCGCTCACCGCAACCGGCATGCTCTGGCTCCGCGGCCCCAACGTGTTCGACGGCTACCTCAATGATCCGGAGAAGACGCGCACCGCCCTGCGGGAGGGCTGGTTCGTGACCGGCGACCTGGGCCGGTTCGACGAGGACGGCTTCGTCTATATCGAGGGCCGCCTCGCGCGCTTCTCCAAGATCGGCGGCGAGATGGTGCCGCACGGGACGGTGGAGCAGAAGATCATCGAGGCGTACCGGCTCGAGCAGTCAGACGGGCCGACGGTGGTGGTCGTCGGCGTGCCCGACGCGGCCAAGGGCGAGGCGCTCGTCCTGCTGACCTCGCTCGCCATCAATGGCGACGACCTGCGGCAGAAGCTCTTCGATGTCGGCCTGCCCAACCTCTGGATCCCGAAGGTCATCCGCCGGGTGGAAAAGATCCCGTTGCTGGGCTCGGGCAAGACCGACCTCCGCGGCTGCCGCGAGCTGGCGCTGGAGGCCGTGAAGTAGCGGCGGCGGCGCCGGCCGGGGCCGCTCTCCCGTGATCATCGACAGCCACGTCCATCTGGTCGGCAACGGCGCCGGCGGCTCCGGATGCTGGTACCGTCCTCCCGCCGCCATGCGCTGGCTGGAGCCGTGGTTCTGGGGGGCGATGGGTCTCGGGCGGAAGGAGCTGCGCGGCGACTTCGACGGCGCCTACCTCGAGCGCCTGCTGGCGTTCCGGCGCGGGTCGTCGCTCGACG
>JBAIXJ010000260.1:0-5063 GCA_037916645.1 Opitutales bacterium
CGGTGCCGGGCGTAGGCCTCCACCGCCTGCGCGCCGTCGGTGGCCTCCGCGACCACCGTCATGTCCGGCTCGGAGCTGATCAGCGCGACGAGGCCGCTCCGGACGATGAAGTGATCGTCGGCCACGAGGATGCGGAGCGGGGACCGCGCGTTCATGACGCGGGGCTGCCCTCCGGCCGCGCGTCGGCGGCCAGCTGGGCCTCGGCGGAAGGCAGCGGGATTTCGACCGTCAGCGTCGTACCGCGGCCCGGGGCGCTGGCGAGGTCCAGGCGGCCGGCGAGCCGCTTGACCCGCTCCGCCATGCCGGTCAGCCCGAAGTGGCCCTCGTCCGGCGTGTGCGCCGGGTCGAACCCCACGCCGTTGTCCTCGAGGTGCAGCCGCAGCCGGCGCGCCTCGAACGCGAGGCGGATGCCGACGCGCGTGGCCCGGGCATGCTTGGCGATGTTGGTCAGCGCCTCCTGGGCGATGCGCAGCACGTTTTCCTCCACGACCTCGGGCAGCCGCTGCGGGTCGCCCTCCGTCCGGAAATCCAGCGTCGTCCCGGTGCCCTCGGCCAGCTGCTCGGCGCTGTGCTGCAGCGCGCGGGCGAGGTCGAACTGCTCCAGCTCGCGCGAGCGCAGGTCCCAGATCGAGCGCCGCAGGTCGACCTGGCTCTGCTGGAGCCAGTTGCGGGCGAACTGCAGGTGCTCCTCGGCCGCCGCCGGATCGCGGCCCGAGAGCTTGGCCGCGGTGTTCAGCCGCAGCGCGATGCCGGCGAGCGTCTGCTCCATCGTGTCATGCAGGTCGCGGGCGAGCCGGGTGCGCTCGGCGAGCACGGCCTTGAATTCCAGCTCGGCCTCCTGGCGCGCGGTCATCTCGACCTGCAGCTGCGCGGAGCGCTCGGCGACCTTCTGCTCCAGGGTGTCATGCGCCTCCTGGAGCTCGCGCTGCGCCTGTTCGAGCTCGCGGACGACGCGGTGCAGCGCGGCGTTCTTCCGGGCCATGGTGAGCAGCCAGCCGGCGACCACGACCAGCACGCCGCTCAACACCGCCACGCCGGCGAGGAGCCGTCCCGGCGTGAACCAGCTCGGGCGCTCCAGCACGCGCAGGCCGCCGGGCGCCGGCAGCAGCAGCCGGAGCGACACCACCTTGCCGTTCGCATCGACGGTCGCGGTGCACACGCCCTCGGCCTCCACCACGCTGCCCGCGGGGACGGCGGCCAGCGCGGGGTCCTCGGCCGGGGCGGCGTACTCGACGGTGAACGTGGTGTCCCCGCCCTGCATCAGCCAGGTCGTGACGAAGCCCACCGCGTTGCCCTCCGGGTCGACATCGGGTCGCACGGCGCGGTCGAGGATCCGGCCGCGCAGGGCGACGAGGTCGCCGAGGTATTTGCCCTCGGCCGCCTCGGCATACGACACCGTCCGCGGGCGCACCGGCGCGGCGGCCGGCGGCAAGCGCCGGAGCACGGAGTCGGCGAGCTGGGGCTGGTAGCCCTCGTATTCCAGAAAGCCCACCGCCTCCACCGGGTCGCCGACGGCGTACCGGTCCGGTTGGGCGCTCCGCACGCGGATGCCGCCCGAGTCGTCCTGGAGGAACACCTCGCGGCCGGGACGCTGCAGGGTCACGGTGCCCCGGATGTGCACGCGCTGCTCGGCGCGGCGGCCCCGGCGGTACTGGGCGACGCGGTTGATCGGAATCACCGGCTCGGCGAAGGGGTCGGCCTGCGCGGCCTCGACGACCGCCAGGTCCTCGGGCCGCGGCACGTACACCGCCACGGAGGTGAGATGCCGCAGGACGCCGATATAGTGGGTGGCCGCCGTGCCCCGCACGCGCACCCGCGCCGCCACCAGCGCCTCGGGCGGCGTGTCCGGCAACGGCGGGCCCTGGACCTGCAGGCGGTGCCCGGTCACGGAGAGATCCAGCAGCAGCCGTCCCTTCTCGAGGCGCGCGGTCCGGACGACGCCCGTGACCTCGACCCGCTGGCTGTCCTCGGCGCCGGTCTGGAGGTCATCGATTGGCACCGGCCGCGGCTCCGGCAGCGGCGCCACGCCGAGCTTGCGCCACTGCGGTGCGCTGATGATCGGCGCGAAGGCCCCGGGGTGGCTGACGCCGTCGATGGCGACGACGTCGCCCGGGGCGGGCGCCGGCCGGTGGAGGTTCTCCACGAAGATCCCGCCCGTGGCATCCTGCACGAAGAACTGCCCGTCCCACCCCGGCTCGGCCGCGGTGACGATGCCCGTCACCGAGACCGGGAGCCGCCGGCTCGCCTGCTCGGCGGAAAGCGACAGGACGCCCGCGGCGGTCGTCAGCGGCCCGATCGGATCGCCGGCGGCCGCGCGGCCCAGGGCCGGCTCGAGCCCGGCGAGGAGGAGGACGGCCAGCAGTTTTCGGGCGGCAGCCATGGGATGAGAGTTGCGCGAAGCCGGAGCGGGCAAACGCGCCGAGCTTAGCGCGCGGGCGTCGCGAGACACGAAAAAACCCGCGGCGGCGTGCCACCCAAAAGGGGGATGCGTGGCGCCGGGGCAAAATGCTAGAGTCGGTCAAACCACCCCTCAAAGGCGCGGCGCGACCGGCCTTTTCGCCCCCCCGATTCCGTTCCAACACCAGCCCCGAAATCGTATGCGCACCTCCAAGCTCATCCTCCTGTGCGGCCTCATGGCCTGCGGCGCCGTTCCCGTCCTTCTGCGCGCCCAGACCGCCCCGGCCCCCGCCAACCCTGCGACCCCGACGGCGGCCGATGCCTCCGCGACGGCCACCCCGACGGAGCAGACCGTCGTGCTCTCGCCCTTCTCGGTCACCACCGACAAGGACCAGGGCTACCGCGCCACGAACTCCATCTCCGGCACGCGCCTCAACACCGCGATCAAGGACCTGCCGATGCCGATCGAGGTCATCACCGAGGAGTTCCTCCGCGACACCGGCGCCAACGACCTCCGCGAAAGCCTCCGCTACAGCTCGGGCATCCTGCTGCAGACCCAGAACGACTACGGCGCGCCCGCCGGCAGCTTCTCGGTCACGCCCGGCAAGATCAACAACCCCGAGGGCCTGACCGCCAGCCCCGACCAGACGCACATGAAGATCCGCGGCTTCGAGACCGAGTCGGTCCTCCGCGACGGCTTCCGCCGCCAGAACGCGACCGACTCGGTCAACATCTCCCGCATCGAGATCGCGCGCGGCCCGGCCTCGCTGCTCTACGGCGTCGGCAACTTCGGCGGCGTGGTCAACTACCTGCCCAAGCTGCCGCAGTTCACGACCGGGGGCGAGGTCTCGTTCGCGATCGGCAGCTACGACTTCAAGCGGGCCACCCTGGACATCACCAGCCCGATCGGCGACCAGGGCAAGCTGGCCTACCGCGTCACCGCGGCCTGGCAGGATCAGAATTCGTACACCGACTTCAACAGCGAGAACCACTACTTCGTCTCGCCGGTCGTGCTCTGGCGGCCGACCAAGAACACCGAGGTGCTGGTCGACGTCGAGTATGGCAAGCAGAAGCAGAAGGGCATCAGCTGGCAGGACGTCCGCGCGGCGGTGTCCAGCTACGTCAACGACAGCGCCGGGTACAACGGCGGCTTCCTCGCCATCCCGGGGCGCGACGTGAAGACGTTCCGCTGGAGCGGGCCCGACACGTTCCGCGACAGCAAGATGTCCAACCTCGAGCTGAAGGTCACCCAGAACCTCGGGGAGAACCTCCACTTCCTCGCCGGCTATGACCACTCGACCTTCAACTTCGACCAGCTCGACAACCTCGCCGCGCTGCAGATGGTCTCGTCCGGCAGCAGCGTCCCCGCCTGGGCGACCGCGCCGGTGTCCTACCTCGGGCTCGTCTCGACGCAGGCCGGCGTGCCGGTCGGCCCGCAGCCCTCGACGATCGCCTACCAGTGGGAGAAGCAACAGCAGCGCAACACCCATGACCAATGGCGCGTGGAACTGAACTACGACTTGAAGCTGTTCCAGAACGCCTCGCGCTGGCTGCGGATGGACAACTCCTTCCTCCTGGGGCTCAGCTACACCAAGGAGAAGTCGGAGTACCACACCCAGCAGACGCCGGGCGACACCGCCCAATATCACAGCCCGACCGACTACAGCTACATCCGCTACGGCCACCAGGGCAACAACTCGGCCGACATCCCGCTCGTCGAGTGGGACAACCAGACGACGACCACCTCCAACCCGGCGTATTACGGCGTGTACCAGGGCAAGTTGCTGGATGACCGCCTGACCCTCATCGTCGGCTTCCGGCGCGACCGCAGCTGGAACGGCCAGACGATCTACAATCCGGAGTTCAATTCCGACGGCACGCGGCGCGGCGACACCGCCCCCTACAACACCTACGCCCAGCCCAGCCGCGACACGACCTACCAGTATGGGGCCGACTTCCGCATCACGCGGGAGGTCTCCGCCTACGCGATGCACTCGGAGGGCACGGAGCCGAACTACCAGGGCAAGCTCGACCTCTACGGCAACCCGCTCCAGGCGGCCCTCGCGAAGGACAACGAGTACGGCCTGAAGATCGACCTCTTCAACGGCAAGCTCTCCGGCACGATCAGCCGCTTCGAGATCATCCGCACCCGCACCCAGATCGGCAGCTCCAGCCTGGTGTGGTTCGCGCCGGTCGCGTCGAAGAACCTGCACTTCAATCCGAACAAGGACATCGTCTACAACGTCAACGACCTCAACCCGGCCAACAACAGCTGGAACGCCGCGGTCGTCGACTCGACGGCGCAGTGGAACGCCGCGGTCGCGGCGGGCGCCATCTACCAGGCCACCAACTCGGCGGGCAACACCAACTGGTACTGCAACGCGTCCAAGGCGACCGGCGCGGCGCTGCTCGACGCCGTCTTCGCCAACGTCGCCAAGGAGAACCAGTACGGCTGGTGGGGCTGGATCTACGGCGGCGCCGATCCCGGCAGCCTGCCGTTCGACAATCTGGTCAACAACGCGACGATGGACGACAACGGCGCCCAGAAGAGCGTCGCGACGGGAACGGATCGGTCGCGTGGGTGGGACACCCAGATTCTCCTGCAGCCAACCGACAATCTCCAGGTGCTCTTCACCTGGTCCCACATCGAGAAGGTCGTCCTCAAC
>JBAIXJ010000261.1:0-7163 GCA_037916645.1 Opitutales bacterium
AGCCTCCTCGGCGTCCAGCCGGCGCTCGGGCGCGGCTTCGTCGCCGGCGACGATGAGCCCGGCAAGCCGGCGGTGTTGGTCCTCAGCCACCGCGCGTGGGCCCGGCGGTTCGGTGCGGACCCCGCCATCATCGGGCGCACGATCCGGGTGAACGCCCAGCCGTACACGGTCATCGGCGTGCTGCCAGAGACCTTCGAATCCCCGATCGTGTGGGGGCCGGCCGAATTCGTGCTGCCGCGCACCCTGGAGGCGAGCTTCCGCACCAATTTCACCGACCGCTGGATGCAGATCGTGGCCCGCCTCAAGGCCGGCGTCAGCCTGCGCCAGGCCCAGGCGGAGCTGTCAACCCTGGCCGCGCGGCTCGAGCAGGCGCACCCGAAGGAGAACCAGGGCCGCGGGCTGAGCGTCGTCGGCCTGGCGCAGTCGAACATGAACAACCTCATCCGCAGCCTGCTGTGGCTGATGACGGTCATCGCCCTCGCGATGCTGCTCATCGCCTGCGCCAACCTGGCCAGCCTGCAGGTGGCCCGCGCCTTCGGGCGCAGCCGCGAATTCGCCATTCGCGCCGCGCTCGGCGGCGGGCGGCGGCAGCTGATGATCCCGCTGCTGGTTGAGAGCGTGGTCCTCGCGCTCGTCGGCGGCGGGTGCAGCCTGCTCGTCGCGCAATGGTCGAACGAACTCATTGGCCGCATGCTGATCATCGGCAGCGAGCCGGGCTTCGCGATCCCGCTGGACGGCCGGGTCTTCGCCTTTGCCGCCCTCTGCTCGCTGCTGAGCGGCGTGGCCTTTGGCCTCGCCCCCGCGTTGCTCTCCTCCCGCGCGTCGGCCGCCGAGGCCCTGAAGGAGGGGGCGCGGGCGACCGCGAGCGTTTCGCACCAGCGGCTGAAGCGGGCCCTGATCGTGGTCGAGCTGGCCTTGGCGCTCGCGCTCGTCGCCCTCGCCGCCACGTTCGGCATCGGCGCCCGATCGTTCGTCCACCGCCAGGTCGGCTGGAATCCCGACGGCCTTTTCACCGGCGAGCTCGCGCTGCCCTTCAATCCCTACGGCGACAACGCCCGCAGCCGCGCCTTCTACCAGGCGCTCGTGCCCAAACTCGCGGCCATCCCCGGCGTCGAGCAGGCGGCCGTGTGCCGCACCCTGCCGATGTTCTCCCTCGGCGCCTCGCAGGCGCTGACCGTCGAGGGCCAGCCGGTGGAGGACGCCAGCCGGCGCCCGCTGACGCAGGTGGGGAGCGTCACCTCCGGCTACTTCGCCGCGCTGCAGATCCCGGTGAAACAGGGCGCGGTCTTCCCCCCCGACGTCACGGAAAAGGATCCGCGGGTCGCGCTCGTCAACGAGGCGATGGCCCGGCGCTTCTGGCCGGACCAGAGTCCCATCGGCCGCCGCGTCCGGCTGGGCGACGATCCCGCCTGGTATGAGATCGTCGGCGTGGTGGGCGACGTCGGCATGCTGGGCCGGTTTGCGGCCCTGGACACGCCGTTCCAGCTCTACCGGCCGCTCGCGCAGGGGTTGACGCGCTACACGTCGATCGTGCTGCGCACGGCCGTCGCGCCCGAATCGCTGACCAAGAGCGTGCGGGAGGCGGTGGCCTCGCTCGACGCCGATCTGCCGGTCGCCTCCCCCGGCTCGGTGCGCGGGTCGGTGGCCCGGAACTTCACCAACTTCAACCTGGTGATCGGGAACCTGGCGGTCTCCGCCGGCATGGGCCTGCTGATCGCGGCAATCGGCTTGTTCGGTGTGATCTCGCAGCTCACCGCGCAGCGCACCCGCGACATCGGGGTGCGGATGGCGCTGGGCGCCGGCCGTGGCGACATCCTGCGCCTGATCCTCGGCGAGGGCGCCCGCCTCCTGGTCGTCGGCATCATGGCCGGCATCCCGCTGTACTACGCGCTCACCGTCGTCCTCCGCCAGGCGATGCCCGCGATGCAACTCCCCGGGCTCTGGCTGCTGGCCGTCAATGTCGCGACCCTTGCGGCCACGATGCTCCTCGCCTGCTACCTGCCGGCGCGCAGGGCGACGCACATCAATCCCCTCGAAGCGCTGCGCACGGAGTAAGCCGCCAGCGATCAGCCTTAAGCTTCAGCCTCCAAACCAAACCTCTCCGGATCTTTTCCCACACTCACTCGTCCTCCAAAGGAGCTTGCCGCTCCGTCCTCCCATGATCGCCGACCTCAAATCCGCCTTCCGCCAACTCTTCAAGTCGCCCGGTTTCAGCGCCGTGGTCATCCTCACCCTGGCCTTCGGCGTCGCCGTCAACATCACCATCTTCGGGATGGTCCGGATGTTCCTCCTGCGGCGCCTGCCGGTGCCGGACGCCGACCGCCTCGTGCTCGTGCTGCAGCGCAGCGACGCCTACAAGATGCCGCTCGGGCTGTCGTTCCCCGACTTCAAGGATTACCGGGAGCGGGCCCGCGAGGTCCGCGATCTGCTCGCGTACATTCCGAACCCCGCGCACCTCAGCGCCGAGGGCAAGGCCCCGGAGCGCGCCTGGATCGAGGTCGTGACGCCCAATGCCTTTCAGGCCCTGGCCGTGCCGGCGGCGGTCGGTCGCACGCTGCTGCCGAGCGACGGCGAGGCCAAGGGGGCGGCGCCGGTGACCGTGCTGAGCTACGATTGCTGGCAGAACCGTTTCGGCGCCGATCCCGCGATCGTCGGCCGCCCGGTGATCCTCAACGGCCATCCGTTCACCGTGGTCGGGATCGGGCAGAAGGGCTTCCGCGGATTCGCCGCGATGTGGAACGTGGCCGGGTGGGTGCCGACCGGCGCGCTGGACTCGCTTCGGGACAACGGTGCCGGCATGCTCGAATGGCGCAACAACCCCACCTTCCGCGTGATGGGCCGGCTCGGCCCCGGCTCCGCCCTGGCCTCGGCCCGCGCCGAGGCCGAGGTGATCATGCGCCAGCTGGTGCATGATTATCCCGACGACCACCACAACACCCACGCGGTCGTGATCCCCGAAAGCCACGCCCGGCCCGATCCGGTCTTCTCCGACTTCATCATCGCCTTCACGGTCCTCTTCATCGGCCTGGTCGGACTGGTGCTGTTCATCGCGTGCGCGAACGTGGCGAACCTGATGTTCGCCCGGGCGGCGACGCGCCAGAAGGAGCTCTCGCTCCGGGCCGCGCTGGGCGCCAGCCGCGGGCAGCTCGTGCGCCAGATGCTCGTGGAAAGCATCCCCCTGGCCGCGCTGGCCGCCGGCGCGGCGTGGGTCGTCGCCGGTTGGGGGGGGCAATTGCTCCAGCGGTTTGCCCCGCAGGGCGATATTCCAGCCAACATGGACCCCGGTCCGGTGTGGCCGAACGTCGTCTTCACGCTGGCCATTTCGCTGGTCGCGGCCGTCGGCAGCAGTCTGCTGCCGGCGTTGCGCGCCACCCGCGGCGACCTGGTGGGCGATCTCAAGGAAGGCGCGGGCGGAGGGGCGTCGCCCGGGCGCCACCGCCTGCGCAACATGTTCGTCGTGAGCCAGGTCACCTTCTCGGCCGTGGTCCTGATCAGCGCCGGCTTCTTCCTCCGCAGCCTGCACCAGCTCCGGACGCTCGACCTCGGCTTTCGCCCCGACCATCTGCTGCTGGCCTCTTTTGATCTCGGGCTGCAGGGCTACAACGAGGAACGCGGCCGGGTCTTCGACCGGCAGCTCCTGGAGCGGGTCGGGGCGCTGCCCGGCGTGCAACAGGCGGCGCTCACGAGCCATGTCCCGTTCGACATGATGGGCTATGGCGGCCGCGACATCTGGCCCGAAAACCCGCCGCCGCCGATGAAACAGGGCAACACCTCGGTGGGCCTGGGCATCGTGACGCCCGGGTTCAGCGAGCTGATGGGGCTGCGCCTGCGGACCGGACGCGCGCTCGCCGCCACTGATCTCGCCGGCTCGCCGCGCGTGGCCGTGGTCAACCGGGCGCTCGCCGAGCTGTGCTGGCCGGGGCAGGACGCGATCGGCAAGCGGTTCCGCCCGTGGAAGGATGGCCCCTGGATCCAGGTCGTCGGCGTCACCGAAACCGCCAGATACCTGATGCTGACCGAGCCGGCCCGGCCGTACTTCTACGAGTCGCTCGCCCAGGATTACGTCGCCCCCCTGACGCTGGTGATCCGGACGAAGGGTGATCCGGCGAGCCTGGCCAACGAGGTCCGGACCGCCTTCCACGCCCTGGATCCGCACCTGCCCTTGTACGGCGAGCGCACGATGGAGGACCTCATGGGCGCGAGCGCCCTGGCGTATATGCCCATGCGCATGGGGGTGCTGATGGCCGGCGTGCAGGGGCTCATCGGCCTCGCGCTGGCGGTGATGGGCCTGTACGCCGTCGTTTCGTTCGGTGTCGCCCAGCGCACGCGCGAGATCGGCATCCGGATGGCTCTCGGCGCCGACGCCGGCGCCGTGGTGCGGTTCGTCACCCGGGAAAGCGTGCGCCTCACCCTGGTGGGCCTCGGCGCGGGATTCGTCCTCGCCCTCGGCTTGGGCTTCGGCCTGTCGCGGATCCTGTACGGACTCGGGGCCGTCGACCCCCTGGTTTACGGCGGGGTCCTGGCGCTGATGCTCGGTACCGCTGCCCTCGCCTGCTGGCTGCCGGCCCGGAGGGCCACGCGCGTCGACCCCAACATCGCGCTGCGCGCGGAGTAGCGAGCATCCGGCCTCAAGACCTCAACCCCGACCCTGCCTCCACGGCGCCACAACCTACCCGCTGCCTGCCTGCCCTCAGCCCGTCCCAGGGCTACCCGCAACTCACCCCTCCTTCGATGATCGCCGACCTTCGCTTCGCCGTCCGCCGGCTGGCCAAATCGCCCGGCTTCACCGCGGTCGTGCTCGTCACGCTGGCGCTGGGCATCGGCGTGAACACCGGGATCTTCAGCGCCTTCAAGGGCATCGTGCTGCGGCCGCTCGCCGGGGTGCGTGACTCCCGCGGGCTGGTGGCGGTGATGTGGACCACGCGGGGCGGCGACCAGCTGCCATTGTCCTGCGTGGAGCTGCGCGATTTCCAGCAACGCACGCGGACCCTCGGTGGCCTGGAGGCCACCGCGGTGGTGCCCTTCAGTCTGGACGACCACGGGCGCGCCGTGCGCATCTGGGGCGAATTCGTCACCGGCGGCCATCACGCCATGCTCGGAATCAAGCCCTTCCTCGGCCGGATGATTCAGCCCGAGGACGATCGCTTCCCCGGCGGCGCGCAGGTGCTGGTGCTGTCCCACCGCTACTGGCAGGGCCATTTCGGCGGCGATCCCGCCGTGGTGGGCCGGGTTGTCCGCGTGAACGGCCTCGCGTTCACCGTGATCGGCGTGGCCGAGCCCGATTTTGTCGGCACCACGGTCGGCTTCGCCCTCGATCTCTTCGTGCCGGCCGCCGCCGCGGAGTACCTGCGGCCCTACGGGGGCAACGGCGCCGACATCTTCACCAAACGGGATTACCGGGCGTTCTCGCCCGTGGGGCGGCTCCGGCCGGCCGTGCCGTTTGCCCAGGCGCGCAGCGAGATCGCCGCCATCGGCGCCGCGCTCGCGCGGGAGCATCCCGCGGAATGCGAAGGCAAGTCCGCCACGCTCGTCTCCTTTCTGGAGTCGCCGTTCGGCGCGCAAACCTACCTCCGCCCGATCTTCGGCCTGATGCTGGGCATGACCGCACTCGTGCTGCTGATCATGTGCGCCAACGTCGCCAACCTGCTCCTCGCGCGGGCCGGCGCCCGCACGCACGAAATCGCCATCCGGCTGGCGATCGGCGCCGGGCGGATCCAGGTCGTGCGCCAGTTGCTCACCGAGAGCCTCGTGCTGGCGCTGCTCGGCGGCGCCTTGGGCGGCTGGCTGGCCTCGGCGACCCCGGACCTCCTGCGGGCGCTCTGGCCGGCGAACCTGCGGGTGCCCATCCGCCTGAATGCCGAGCCGGACGCGACGGTGTTTGTCTTCACGCTGCTGGTCTCGCTGGCGAGCGCCCTGGCCTTCGGACTCCTGCCCGCGCTGCAATCGTCCCGGACCTCCGTCCTCGCCGCGCTGAAGTCGGGTCCGGCCCACGGCGCGCCGGCGCGCCGTTGGGGCCGGAATCTTCTCGTCATCGCCCAGGTGGCCGTGGCCATCCCGCTGCTCGTTGCCGCGGGGTTGCTGCTGCGCAGCGCCCGGCGGCAGAAGACCGCCGATTTCGGTTTCGATCCGCGCCACCTGGCGCTGCTGGTGTTCGATCTCCGGCCCAACGGATACGATGCAGCCAGCGGCGGCGTGTTCTGCGAACGTCTGCTCCGCGACCTTCGCGGCCTGCCCGGGGTTGAGGCGGCCAGTCTCGCCAACCAGCTGCCGGTTCACGTCGTGCCGGCGCGGCAGGCGGAGATCGAGGTCGCCGGGTACGTGCGCCCGCCCGGCGAGGCCCGGCAGGTGTTGTTCAACACCGTCTCGCCCGACTATTTCCGCACCCTGCGCATTGCTCTCGTGGCCGGGCGCGAGTTCACCGCGGCCGACCGCAGCGAAACGCCCGGCGTCGCCGTCATCAATGAAACCATGGCCCGCCGTTACTGGCCGGGTCAGGATCCGCTGGACCGGTCGTTCAAGCTCTATGGGAAGGCTTACCGGGTGGTCGGGGTCGCGCGCGACGTGAAATACCTCACGCCCATCGAGTCGCCGCGTCCGTATTTTTACCTGTCCCAGAGCCAGTCCTTCTCCTCCGAACTGGTCGTGCAGGTGCGCACGAGCGGCGAGCCGCGCTCGCTCCTCCCCGTGATCCTCGACCGCATCACGCGCCTCGATCCGCGCCTGCCGGTGTTTGGCGTCGAGACCATGGACGACTACATGGACTTCGCGCTGTCCCTGTCCTCCTTTGCCGCCGACGGCCTGCTGCTCGCGGGCTCGCTCGGTCTGCTCCTGACCGCCCTCGGCATGTTCGCCACCGTGAGCTACGCGGTCAGCATGCGCACGCGCGAGATCGGCCTGCGCATGGCGCTCGGCGCCCAGCGCGCCGACGTCGTCCGTCTCGTCGTGCGGCAGGGCCTCTGGCTCACCGGCGCCGGGGCGGTCGTCGGCCTGGCCGGCGCCGTCGCGAGCACGCGCCTGCTGCAGAGCCTCCTTTTCGAAACCAGCCCAACCGACCCCGTGACTTTCGCCGCCGTGCTGGCGCTCGTGGCGGGCACGACCGTGCTCGCCTGCTGGCTGCCGGCCCGCAAGGCAACCCGCGTCGATCCCAACATCGCCCTTCGCGC
>JBAIXJ010000262.1:0-4010 GCA_037916645.1 Opitutales bacterium
AAAGGCGAAGAGCTTCGGCCGCTTCCTCGGCCAGCGCTACCGGGAGCAGCCGGTGATCTGGATTCTCGGTGGCGACCAGGACATCAGCTCGCCGGCGGATCGGGCCGTGGTGGACGGGTTCGCGGCGGGCCTGCGGGAGGGGGACGGCGGCGCGCACCTCATCACCTACCATCCCCGCGGGCCGGGCTTCTCGTCCGACTCGCTGGGCGACGCCCCGTGGCTGGACTTCAACATGGTCCAGTCCTCGCACGCCAGCCACGATCACGACAACGGGCTGTTCGCCCGGCACGACTACGGGCTCACGCCGGTGCGGCCGACGCTCGACGGCGAGCCGCGCTACGAGGGCATCCCGGTCGGCTTCTACTTCACGGACGTCAGCCGGCTCGACCGCTTCGACGACTATGACGTGCGCCAGGCGGCCTACTGGTCGCTGCTGTGCGGCGCGTGCGGGCACACCTACGGGAACAACAACGTCTGGCAGTTCTGGCAGCCCGGGCGCCCGCCGGCGATCGGCGCGAACGTGCCGTGGCCGGAGGCCCTCGATGCGCCCGGCGCCTTCCAGATGGGACTGGTGCGGCGGCTGTTCGAGTCGCGCCCGTTCACCAAGCTCGTGCCGAACGACGCCATGCTGCTCGAGGCGCCGCGGGCCGGCGGCGCGACGGTCCGCGCGGCGTGCGCCAGCGACGGCTCCTTCGCCTTCATCTATTCGCCGCGGGGCGAGCCGTTCACGGTCGACAAGAACGTCATCACGGGCCGCCGCGTCCGGGAGATCTGGTACGACCCCCGCTACGGCTGCTCGTACGTGATCCACACCACCGACACGCACGGCTACCAGACCTACACGCCGCCGACCTCCGGCCGCGGCCAGGACTGGATCCTGATCCTCGAGGACGCGGCGAAGAACTTCCCCCGGCCCGGCGCCGGAACGCCGTAGGGAGCCAGGCGGCGCGGCGAGCGGTTCCGGGTTCTGAGTTCAGGGTTCCGGGTTGAAACCGCCGAGCGTTGAAATCTGACTTCTGGCTACCGGCCCCTGGTCTTTGTCATCGGTTCGCTGGCTTATGGTCTTCGGCCGCCGAGGGGATTTTGAAGGGGAACGGTCTTGGCCGGTGTTACGCCGCGGCAGGTCGCTCCTTCGATCTCGCCGCCGTTCCGGAAAAAGGATGGAACGGAATGGCGGCAGGTGGACCGATACGGCCACTTTTCCCCATACCCCATGGTAACGATCGCCCGAACTCTGTCTTTGGGCCTCCTCGCGATCGGACTCACCGCCCCGCTCCGACCTTGCACCACCTTCTGCCTGGTCGACGCCGGGCATGTCGTCTACGGGAGGAACTTCGACTACTACGCGGTGGACGGTCGCGTCTATGTGAACCGGCGCGGCCTCCAGAAAAGCGTGTACTCCACCGGATCAGGGCTGCAATGGGTGGCGCGCTTCGGAAGCCTCACCTTCAACCAGTTTGGCTACGAGTTTCCGAATGGCGGCATCAACGAAGCCGGCCTGGTGGTCGAACATATGATGCTCGAGGGAAGCCAATACCCGGGCGACTCGAGGCCGAGCCTGACCGAGCTGCAATGGATTCAATACCAGCTGGATTGTTCCGCCAGTGTGAGTGAGGTGATTGCCAGCGATCAGCGGATCCGCATTCAGCCCGGTTCCACTCCGCTTCATTTCCTCGTCGCCGACCGCACGGGAAGCTGCGCGGTGATCGAGTTCCTAGGCGGCCACCTGGTGTGCCATACGGGCAGTACGCTGCCGACGGCGGCGTTGACCAACCATACCTACGACGAGTCGCTCGCCTATGCGGCCATCACCCCGCCCAGCCAGGCAGATCACGTCTCGTCCCTCGGACGGTTCGTGCAGGCGGCGGCCTCGGTGAGGAATTTCTCGCAGGCCTCCGGGGCGGATCCGATTTCCTACGCGTTCGCCGCGCTGGACAACGTGAACCAACCCAACTGGACCCGGTGGAGCATTGTCTACGATATCGGAAACAGGTGCGCTTACTTCCGCACCCAGACGGCTCCGGCGGTGAAGCAGATCCGGCTCGCCGCGCTCGACTTCGGGCCCGACGCGCCCATTCGGATGATGGATATCAACACGCTCACTCCGGGCGAAGTGGTCCCGCAGTCGATCTACTCCGCGGCCGACAATCTCGCCGTGCTCACGTCGGTCTACCGGCAGACCACGCCGTTGGCGGGCGTCTCCGCCTCGTCGATCCAGCGCCGGGCGAACTATCCCGACTCGATCGGCTCGTTCTCACCGCCGCTGGTCGTCAGCACCCTCGCGGGCCAGCCGCTGAGCGGGGGCAGCACCGACGGCACCGGCAGCGGCGCCCGGCTCTACCATCCCGCCGCGATCGCCGCGGCGAGCGATGGCAATCTCTACGTCGCCGACACCGATAACCACACGATCCGCCGGATCGCCCTCTCCACGGGCGCGGTCAGCACCCTGGCAGGCCTGGCCGGCAGCTCCGGCAGCGCCGATGGCACGGGCCCGGCCGCCCGGTTCAACTTCCCCTCGGGCGTGGCCGTTGATGCCGCGGGCAATGTCTACGTGGCCGACACCCTGAATCACACCGTGCGCAAGGTCACCGCGCTCGGCGTCGTCACGACCGTCGCCGGCTCCCCGGGGTCGGCGGGCAGTGCCGACGGCTCCGGCTTGGGTGCGCGCTTCCTGGGGCCGCAAGGTCTCGCGATCGATTCCGGCGGCAATCTCTTCGTGGCGGACACCGCCAACCATACCGTGCGCAGGATCGTGCCCGCAACCGGGAGCGTGACCACGGTGGCGGGCTCGGCCGGCGTCTCGGGAAGCGTCGATGGCGTCGGCAGCCTGGCCCGGTTCGATGGTCCCACGGGCTTGGCGATCGACCCGGCGGGGAATCTGCTGGTGGCCGACACGGAGAACCACACCGTGCGCCAGGTCAGTCCTTCCGGGCTGGTCAGCACCGTGGCCGGCCTGGCTGGGACCAGCGGCAGCGCGGACGGCACGGGCACGGCCGCCCGCTTCGATTCGCCGGCGGGGGTGGCGGTGGACGCGTCCGGCAATCTCTATGTGGCCGACTCGGATAATCACACGATTCGCAAGGTGGTGCCGTCGCTCGGCGCGGTGACGACGCTCGCCGGCCTGGCGGGGACGAGCGGCAGCGCGGACGGATTGGGATCGGTGGGCCGGTTCTTCGGTCCGGCGGGCATCACGATGGATGGCAGCGGAATGCTCTATATCGCCGACACAAACAACGACACGCTTCGGGCGGCGTTGACGGCGGTAGGACCCGGCTTTCAGGCCCAGCCGCAAAGTCAGTCCGTCACCGCGGGCGGCAACGTCCAGTTTTCGGTCACGGCTTCCGGGCGTCCCGCGGTGACGTATCAATGGTATTTCAACGGCGCGGCTATCAGCGGCGCGACGGGCAGCACCTGGAGTTTCTCCAACGCCCAGGCGGGAAATGCGGGAGACTACTCGGTCACGGTGTCCAATCTCCTGGGCAGTGTGACGAGTGATCGGGCCACCCTGACCGTGACCGCGGCCGCGCCGCCGCCGTCCGGCGGCGGCGGTGGCGGTGCGTGCGGCGCCTGGTTCGGCGGCGCGCTCCTGCTGCTCGCCGCGGGTCGCAAATGGCTCCACCCCCGCCGCCGCTAGTGGGGAGGGCCAGGTGCGGCGCGCCGATCGGACCAGGGTTCTGAGTTTAGCGTTCAGGGTTGAAACCCTGACCAAGGTCGCCCGGTTTCTCGGATCCCGGCTTGAGGTGGGTTGAGCACAGCGGGCATGGCTTCTCCTTTGCCCTCGGGAAGGGCCGTCTGCAGGACTGGACGCGCCTCTGCGCCCGCTTGCTGGCGGAATTATGAGCAGCTCCAGACGGCGTCGCGCCAGGCAATCTTCGCTGCGCGGACTCCTGGCTCCCTCCGCCATCAATATTCGCAGCCTGCCCCTCCTTTCGCTCCGCCGCCCATTCTAACGCGGGAGATTATCACTGCATCTATTTCCACTGCCTGATGAACGGCTCGAACAACCTGCC
>JBAIXJ010000263.1:0-2665 GCA_037916645.1 Opitutales bacterium
TGGATCCAGTTCCGACATGCCCTCCTCCCTCCGCGGTGCGTTCCGGCCCCTGGCGGCCGCGCCGGTTTTCACCGCCAGCGTCATCCTGACGCTGGCCGTCGGCATCGGCGCCACCACGGCCATCTTCTCGGTGGTCAACGGCGTCCTGCTCCGGCCGCTGGCGTTCCGGGAGCCCGACCGCTTGGTTTTCCTCAGCGAATGGACGCCGGGTTTTGCGAATGGCTATTGGCCCGCCAGCGCGCGGCATTTCGCCGAATGGCGCAAGCAGTCCACCTCGTTCGAGCACCTGTCGGTGATCGATCCGGGGACGGCCTCGCTCTCCGGACTTGGCGAGCCGGAACGCCTCGAGATCGTCCGGGTCTCCGCCAATCTCTTCGCCACGCTCGGCGTGCCGCCGGCGATCGGCCGCGCCTTCCTCGAGGGCGAGGACGAGGCGGGCCGGAACCGGGTGGTGGTCATCAGCGACCGCCTGTGGCGGCGGAAATTCCACGCCGATCCTGCCGTCATCGGCACCACGCTGCTGCTGGACAACGAGCCGCACACGGTCGTGGGCGTGCTCCCGGCCTGGTTCCGGTTCGCCAGCGCCCACGCGCTGATGTCCTACCACACCGGGCTGGCCCAGCCCGAGGTCTTCAAGCCGAAGGTCTTCACCCCGGAGGAACTGGGCCACCTCATGGGGAACTTCAACTACGGGGTGGTCGGCCGGCTCAAGCCCGGGATCTCGGCGGCGCAGGCGGTGGCCGACCTCAACGTCATCGCGACCCGCCTGGTGAAACAGTCCGGCGAGAAGGTCGACCTCCGCGCCATCGTCACGCCGCTGCAGGAGACGATCGTCGGAAAAACCCGCCGCGGCCTGGTGTTGCTGTTGGGCGCGATCGGTGCGGTCCTGCTGATCATCTGCGTCAACCTGGCCAATCTTCTGCTCGGGCGGGCCGAATCCCGCGCCGCCGACGCGGCGATCCGCCTGGCCCTCGGGGCCAGCCGGGCGCAGTTGCTCCGGCGGTCGCTGTCCGAATCCATGGTCCTGGCGCTCGGGGGCGGACTGCTCGGCGCGGCGGCGGCCGCGCTCGGCCTCGGACTGCTGGTGCGCCTGGCACCCGCCGATCTTCCGCGGCTGGACGAGGTGCGGCTGGATGGCAGCGTCCTCGGATTCGCCCTGGGGCTCACGCTCGTCACCGGACTGATCTTCGGCCTCGTCCCCGCCTGGCGCACCGCCCGCACCGATCCCCAGAACGTCCTGAGGGACCGCGGCCGCACCGTCGCCGGCGCCGGGCGCGGCCTGCGCACCGGTTTGATCGTGGCCGAGACCGCGCTGAGCGCGGCCCTGTTGGTCGTCGCCGGGCTGCTCTACACGAGCTTTTCGCGGTTGCTCGAGATCGAACCCGGCTTCTCGGCGCCCACCGTGCTGGCCGCCGAGGTGGCGATCCCGTCCGCCAAATACCGGGAGGCGGGGGACAAGAATGCCTTTTTCGAGCGGGTCGTCGCGCAGTTGCGGGCGACGCCGGGCGTGGTCTCCGCCGCGTTCACCAGCGCGCTGCCGCTCCGGGGTGAAGTCTGGATCGACGGCGTGTGGCTGGCCGGCGACCCGCGACCTCCGTTCGAGCGGCCGTCCGCCAACGTCCGCTTTGTCAGCCCCGACTATTTCCAGACCATGGGCATACCGCTGCTCGCGGGCCGCACCTTCACCACCAACGATCACGGCCGGAGGGCGGCCGTGATCTCCGAGCGGCTCGCCCGAACCCTGTGGCCGAACCAAGACGCGCTCGCCCGCACCTTCGAAAGCGGCTTCGGCTCGTACGAAGTGATCGGAATCGTCGGCGACGTTCGCTCCGACGCCGACCGGGCCGCGGTGCCCATCTTCTACCATCCCCACTGGGATTGGCCGCCGCTTCAGTCCACCGTCGTCGCGCGCGCCGTGGGCGACCCGCGATCGATTGCCGACGCCGTCCGCCGGGCGGTGCGCGCGGCGGACGCCGACGTGCCGGTGGCGGAGCTGCGCACGATGCAGGAGGTGCTCGAGGGATCGCTGGCGCAGCGGCGTTTTCAGATGGTGCTGGCCTCCGGATTCGCGGCCTCGGCCGTGCTGCTGGCCGCCCTTGGCATCTACGGGGTGGTGGCGTGCTCGGTCGCGCGCCGCACCAGCGAGCTCGGAATCCGCGCCGCGCTCGGCGCGCTCCCGTCGGGGCTGTGCTGGATGGTCGTCCGCCAGGCCATGACGCCGGTGATCCTCGGGCTGGCGGGCGGCGTCTCGGCCGCGCTCGCCCTCGGCCGCGTCCTCGGGGGCCTGCTTTACGGCGTGAAACCTTATGACCCGCCGACCCTGACGGCGGCGGCGCTGGTCATGTTCGCAGCGGCCGCCGCAGCCTGCTGGTTGCCGGCCCGACGGGCGGCCCGCGTCGATCCCGTCATCGCCCTCCGGTCCGAATAGGACTCCGGCGCGCCAGGATCGCGGGTTGCAGACGGCAAGCTCGAGGCTACTGCCCGCCGCTTCGCGGCCACCGTCCCGCTTGTGGGAAAATGCGGTGCCAAAGGCGGGCACCAATCGGGAATGTGCGTGGGAAGCTGTTTTTTATCCGATTGGGGATTAGTTTGATAGTCGCCAACGGTACAAGCGTGGCACGACCGATGCATTAATCGGCCTACTTGTCCAACCTCAGTCACGCCC
>JBAIXJ010000264.1:0-3795 GCA_037916645.1 Opitutales bacterium
CCGTCGTTGACGAGCTCGACTTGCATCAGGGCGCCGAACCGGCCGGTTTGGACGAGACGCCCCAGCGCGGTCTGCAACTGCAGGACAAACTCCTCGTAGAGCGGCAGAGCCAGCTCGGGCTTGGCGGCGTCGTTGAACGAGGGCCGCGTGCCCTTGCGCACGCTGCCGTGCAGGGTGAACTGGCTGACCACGAGGATCTCGCCGTGAACATCGGCCACGGAGCGCGTCAGCTGTCCGGCCGCCTGCTCCGGGGTGCCGCTGCCGCCGCCGTCCGGGAAGATCCGGAGCTTTACGATCTTCTCGGCCAGCCACGCGCAGTCCGCGGTGGTGTCATCCCGGGCCACGCTCACCAGGACCAGCAGGCCCGGGCCAATCGCGCCGGCGGGCCCGGCGGGGGACTTCACGCTGGCGGAAGCGACTCGCTGGATGACGGCTCGCATCGAAGCTGGAAGGAGAGGGAACGGCGGACGGCCCGGGTCCGACGATGGCACTGTGCTAGAACGTCAGGTGCGGATCCACGTCGGCGTCGTAGTCGACTCCTGGCAATCCAAAACCAAAGAGCTTCAGGAACTCGGCCCGATAGCCGTCGATGTCCGTCAGTTCGCGCAGGTTCTCCGTGGCGATGCGGGGCCAGACCTTCTCCACCTGGCGCTGCACGTCGGCGCGCATCTCGCGGTCGTCGAGGCGCACGCGCCCGCCGTGGTCGAACTCGAGGGCGGTTCCGTTGTACATCTGCGTGGCGAACAGGCGCTGGATCTGCTCGATGCAGCCCTCATGCGTGCCTTTCGCCTTCATGATCTTGTAGAGGATCGAGATGTAGAGCGGCACCACCGGGATGGCGGAGCTGGCCTGGGTCACGAGCGCCTTGTTGATGGAGACGAACGCCCGGCCGTACCCGTGGGCCTTGAGCATCGCGTCGATGCGCTTCGCGGCCCGCTCGAGGTCGTTCTTGGCCAGGCCGATGGTCCCATTGCGATAAATGGGCCAGGTGACCTCCGGTCCGATGTAGGAGTAGGAGACCGCCGTGCAGCCGGGCGCGAGGACGCCGGCCTGCTCGAGGGCCTTCATCCACAGCTCCCAATCCTCGCCGCCCATCACCGCCACCGTGCTGGCGATCTCTTCGTCGGTGGCGGGCTCGATCGTCACGTCGCTGACCACGCCCAGGTCCGTGTCCACCGTCTTGTTCGTGTACGAGGCGCCGACGGGCTTGAGGACCGATTTAAAGATCTCGCCCGTGACCGGATGGACGCGGCGCGGCGACGCCACGCTGTACACCACGAGGTCCACCTGCTTGAGATCCTGGGCGATGGCCTCGACCGCCTGCTGCTTCACGGCGGTGGAAAAGGCATCGCCGTTGATGCTGCGGGCGTACAGGCCGGCGCCCTTGGCCGCCCGCTCGAACGCAATTGAGTTGTACCAACCGGGCGTCGCGGGGCGCCCTTCCTCCGAGGGACGATCGTAAAACACTCCCAGGGTCGCGGTCCCGCAACCAAAGGCCGCCGTGATCCGGGAAGCGAGGCCATAGCCCGTGGAGGCGCCGACGATCAGCGCCCGTTTCGGCCCGTTCTTGATCAAGCCCTTGCTCTTCACGTAGTCGCTTTGCTCCTGCACGTAGGCGGCGCAACCGACCGGGTGCGAAGTCACGCAGACAAAACCGCGAACCTTGGGCCGAATAATCACAGGGGGCTCAGTTTCCTGACCAAATCTGGCCTGACAAGTATCAAGTTAGGCGCGGGAGACAAAGGCGTTGCGCGGATTTCCGCGGCTGCAGGCCGGAATCTCCGCATTTCCGGCCCCGACGCAAGTCATTGACTCGAAAGCACGACGGGGCCCGACATCGTCGCCGAGCCGGCCTTGGGCTCGATCGTCACGACAAAGCGTGCCCCCGATCCGGGCGGATGCGCGAGGCGGAACGGGACGCGAGCCTCCCCCGTGGCGGAGCCCTCAAACGTCGCGGCCGTCTGGAGCGGAGTCTGGGAATCCCCGACCCAGAACTGATAGCCCCTGTCCGGCGACAGGGCCGGCAGCCGCCGGACGAAGAGCGTCCCTTCCTGCGCCCCGGCGTTCCACACCACGACAGCGACGCCCCCGCCCGTGGCGTCCGGCGGCAGCAGCAGCGCATGGTTGGGGTCGTTTGGGGAAAGCCCCGCGGCGGCCGGCGGCTCTTTTGCGCGGTCGGCCAGACGCCGGGCGGCGATGATCCGCTCGGCCTCCAGGGTCTGCTGCAGGCTCCGGGTTTCAATCGCGGCCAGCGCGGCCTGCGTGCGCAGCTCGACCAGCTCGTTCTCCGCCTCGAAGTACGCCTGGAGGAGGAAACCAGCAACGAGGGCAAATCCGGCGGCGGCGATCCACGGTAGCCACGCCAGCATTCCGGCGGGGACCAGATTCCCCGGACCCGAGACGGGCAGGGCGCCGCTTTGCGAGTGCGTCCGGGGCGAGGGACCGTTCTCGGATGCGGGATCGCTCACGACGCGTCATGCCAACCGTTTTCATCGGGCTAGCAAACCCAATCTCGGCGTCGGCTAATCGCGCGGCCGGCATCGCGACATGGTCGCGCAATGCGTTCCCATGTAGATCCAATCTCGGTCAGGTTTTTTTGAAGGACCAGTTGGGATCGAAGTCGGTCTGGGTTTTGAGCAGACCTACGAGGATGCGAAGCATCTTGTGGGCAATGGCTCCAAGGACGGCGCCGGTGGTTTTGCCGTTGGCGGCGAGACGCTCGGCGAAGCGGCGGAAGAGCGGGTTGTGGCGTTTGGCGACCAAGGCGGGCATGTACAGGGCTTGGCGGAGGTAGGCGTTGCCCTTGCGGGAGAGGTGCGCGGGCAGCTCCAGTTGGCCGGATTTCCAGCGTCGCGGGGTTAAGCCGGCCCAAGCACACAGGGCCCGGGGATCCGACTCCGGGGTGACCGGCGGCAGCTCCGCGATCGTGGTGGCCGCGGTGACGAGGCCGACGCCCTTGAGCGTGCGGAGCCGGCGGACCTGTTCGCCCAGCGCGGGATGGGCCCGCAGGTGGCGGGCGATCTCGCGTTCGATCGCCCGGAGTTCCTGGCGGAGGTGCTGCAGCACCGCGGCGAGGTGGGGCCGGGCGATCGCGTCGGCGGTGCGCAGCTGGTTGCTCAGCTGCTTGCCCGCCTCGACCAGTTGGTGGCGGGTGCGGGTCAGACTGCGCAGGGTCTTCTGTTCCGGGGCGAGGGGCTGCCACGGCGTGGCCTCGTGCCCGGCGATAAACGCGGCGATGGTCACCGCATCCGCCGGATCGGTCTTGTTGCGCTGGCCCAGGGCGCGGGCGTAATGCGCCACCCGCTCGGGATTGAGCAGGTACACGGCATGGCCGGCGGCGTAGAGCCATTGCGCGAGGGCTTCCCCGTAGGTGTTGGTGCTCTCCAGGGCCACGCGCAAGCGGCCGACGCCGTGCCGCTGCAGCCAGGTGCGGAGCTTCCGGAAGCCCCCGGAGTGGTTGGCAAACTCGGCCTTCATCCACCGATGCGAATCAAACCAAAGCGCCGCCACGAAGGCGCGCTGGGCAATATCGATACCAAGACAGGGTGTGTTCATGAGGAGGACTGATAGTGACGTCCCCGAAGGGAACCTGCGGCGCTACGACACAACCTTGTAGACGCAGTCATCCCCCGCTCTCGGTGGAGCTGCCTGATCCAATGCGGTCTCGTACCGCAGGGGCAGGGGCCCGGTCCGATCTACAGTCGGAGTCTTAAGCTCTCTGGCAGCCCGTCGGTTTACCGGGCCTCTGTCCCATTGGGAACGCACCCCCTCAGACCGCAAATCAAGCTACAAGGC
>JBAIXJ010000265.1:0-7715 GCA_037916645.1 Opitutales bacterium
TACAGCGTGGAATGCACCGAGGGGGTGGCCCGCGTGGTCATGACCCTCACCACGCCGACGTGCCCTTCGGGCGGGTGGATCCATGAAGGCGTGCGGCACGCGCTGGCAGGCCTTCCCGGCATCCGGCGGGCGGAGGTGGAGTTGGTCTTCGATCCGCCGTGGAACCCGGAGATGTTGAGCGAGCAGGCCCGCGGCGACCTGGGCCGCTGAAGTCGCTTTCGCGGAAACCTTTCGGGGTCGGACAGCGTCACGGACAAAGCGCCGCCTGCCGCCCGCGCGGCCGTCCTCTTCCCAACGTGATTGCGAATCTCCGGTCCCGAGCGTATCAAAGCCCCATCATGCCGCGACGGCCCCCCGCTTTGGCTGAACGGGCTCCGACGCCGGTCCGCGCCCGCGGCCCGCACTGGCGGATCGCGCTGGCGGCCGGAGCGCTGCTGCTTGTTTCCGCCCCGGCCTCCGCGCAGGGCCTGCTCGATTGGGTCCTGGGCTTGCATCACGACGTGCAGGTGATCACCGCCACCGACGTGACGCCGGCCGGCGCCCTGCTGCAGCCCGTCTCGCCGGAGCATCCGGCTTATTACGTGGCGGTCAACGCCGGGTACCGCGATTTCGGAGGGATCATCGGCGGCGACAAGCTGCCCAAATCCGGCGACATGATCCGGACCATCGCACGCGTCCTCGCGAAGCAAGGCTACCTGCCGGCGGACGGCCAGCATCCGCCGACGCAATGCATCATCTTCTCGTGGGGCACGCTGTACCCGATCATGTTTACCGATATGCCGTGGAATCTGAACATGCCGCCGCGGCAGATCAACCGCTCTGCGATGCTGCGGTTCCTCGGCGGGACCAAGCTCGGCCTCGTGTCTGAGCACCCCGATCCCTGGCTCGATTCCGAGATGCTCCCCGGCCTGACGCGCTTCAATCCGGACGCCGAGGCGATCGGGAGCGTGGCACGGACGGAACTTTACGCGATCATGCTGGCCGGCTACGCCTTCCCCGTCGCGCGGCCGAAGCCGCCGCAGTTGCTGTGGCGGACGAAGGTCAGCTGCCCGGCGACCGGGCTGGTGCTGGCGGACACCCTGCCGACCATGATGACCATTGCGGGCCCGTACATCGGCCGCGACACCAAGCTTCCGGTGTGGGTGAATGCTTCGGACAAGTTCAAGCCGGAGGTGCGGATCGGCGACCTCAAAGTGGAGGAGTATATCGATTCCGGCCAGATGCCGATCTTCGACCGTGAGTCGCTGGCCCCGCGGTCCAAAGCGGACGCCAGGAAGTAAGGGAGGCCGCGGGGTGGCGGCGCCCGGGAGTGGCGGGAACAGGATCGACCTGGGCGCCCCGTCCTTTTTGGATGCTGCGCCCTGAGTCCTGAATCGCCGCGGCCGCATCGCGCTGCCGTCCTCCGCCTCCGATGAGTCCCAATCCCGGCCCTGACCCGAATCCGCGCTCTCCGCGTCTCCGATTGCCGGCCGGCGCCTGCGACTGCCATGCCCACGTTTTCGGCCCGCGCGAGCGATATCCGTTGATCCCCAACCCTGGCTACCTCCCTGCCGCGGTGACGCTCGACGACTATCTGCGGATGCTGCGCACGCTGGGCGTGTCGCGTGCCGTTCTGGTCCAGCCGAGCCCCTACGGGCCCGACCACTCCGCACTCCTCGACGCCTTGCGGTCGGGCCGGATTCCGCTGCGCGGCGTCGCCCTGTACGACGAGGCGCTCACCGACCGCCAGCTGGAGCAACTGCACTTTTACGGTGTCCAGGGTGCCCGGCTGCACATCCTGCCCGATAAGGCGGCGGCGGTGCTGGCGGCGCTGCCGCGTACCGCCGAGCGGGTGCGGCCCCTGGGCTGGCACCTGCAAATCTACGTGAACGTGGAGCAGCATCGCGATCTCGACCGCATCCTGCTGGCGCTGCCCGTGCCGGTGGTGATCGATCATTTCGGCCTGGTCCCGGCCGCGGGCGGAACCTCCTCGGCGGGCTTCCAGACGCTCCTGCGCCTCGCGCAGAGCGGGCGCTGCTGGTTCAAGCTGTCGGCGCCCTACCGGATCTCCCGCGCGAGTCCGGGTTTTGCCGACGTGACACCGCTGGCGCGCCTGCTGGTGGCCGCCGCGCCCGATCGCTGCGTCTGGGGCACCGATTGGCCGCACCCCAATGCGTCGTTCATTCCCAACGATGGTGATCTCGTGGACCTCCTGACCGAATGGATTCCCGACGCGGCGCTGCGCGGCCGGATCCTCGTCGACAACCCGGCGCGCCTGTATGCCTTCTAGACGGACAACCTCCGGCAACGGCGGCCGCGCCGCGCCCGGCCGCCTCCGGCTGTGGCACTTGATCGTGCTCCTGGTGCTGTTGCTGCCGTCCGGCCTGGCCGTGCGGCGGCTGTCCGCCGTCATCGACTACCGGTGGCTGCTGGCGTATGCGATTGCAGTCTCGGTGGCGACGTACGCCGTCTACGCGGCGGACAAGGACAGCGCCGCGGACAAAACCTCCCGCTGGCGCGCGCCCGAGGTGTTGCTCCATGCCTTTGAACTGGCGGGCGGCTGGCCCGGCGCGTTTCTCGCCCAACGGCAGCTGCGGCACAAGTGCTCCAAGTTGTCGTACCAGCTCGTCTATTGGCTCATCGTCGCGGCTCACGTCTATACGGCGACTGATTATCTCCTCGGTTGGCGGTTTGCCCGGCACCTTGCCGGCGGGACCTGAAGTCCGGTGCTCGGCGGCCAATGGCCGCGGGGCGCTCTGGACTGTCGGGCAAATCCGTGCGAAGGTGGCGCGCCGCCGCGGACGCGCACATTTGCGCGGCATTCCCGTCCTCATGAACCAGACGCTCTTCGCCCGGCTTTACGGGGAGTTCTCCAGCCATACGCTGCCCTTCGGCTGGCGTCTGGCGGTCATTGTGGTGCTGGCGTTGGTCGTCCATGTCACCGTCAGGCTCATCCGTTTCAGCACCGAGGCGCTGGTTCATCGTAACGAAGCCCGGAAGGGACGGCTTGGGTTTGTGACCGGGAAGCCGAAGGTGGGCACGCTGATCCGGTTGCTCGGCAACAGCGTGACCTTTGTCGCCTACTTCTTCGCTCTGGGCCTGGTTCTGGAGGAGATGGGCGTCAACTTGGGGGCGTACCTGGCGAGCGCGTCCATCGTCGGCCTGGCCATCAGCTTCGGCTCGCAGGGGCTGGTCCAGGACATGGTGATCGGGCTGACGCTGATCTTTTCCGACGCGATGGACGTGGGGGACATGGTGGAGATCGCCGGCACCGTCGTGGTCGTCGGCCGGGTCGAGGAAATCGGCCTGCGTTTCACCAAGCTGACGAACTTCTATCACCAGACCGTTTTTGTCCCCAACCGCACCATCGCGAACGTAAGCCGGTTTCCCGGCGGCGGCGTCGAAGCGCGGGTGCAAATCCAGCTCCCGGTGGGGGCGGACAGAGTGAAGACGGTCGAAACCATCACGGACATTGCCCGGGGCATGTGGCAACGTTTTGACGGGATTATTCTTGGCGAACCGGTGGTCGGCGGCGTGGAAACAGTGCCGCTGGTCGGGTGGGAGTACGTGCGCGTCCATTTCAAGATCTGGCCGGGTCAGGGGAATGTCATTGAGACGACGTTCCGGCAGCAGGTGGTGGGCGCGATGAAATCCATCCAGCCGGATTACGCCGATTGGAACGTGCCGGTGACCTATGGCCCGGCGCGATTGGGGTGACGGCTCGGGGATCTTGCGGGAGGGCGGAGCGGCCGAGCGCGGCTCCGGCGCCGGTTCGGGCCAGATTGGTTTTGCGCTCTGCGGCCGGGGCGATCTCCTGTGGGGGGGTGTTCAATTCGCATGCCGGGGAAAGCTGAATTCGATCCGCGCCAGATGATGGAGCAGGCCGTCGAGGTCATGCGCGGCTCCGTCCGCGAGGCCCCGTCCGGCGGCAAGGGCGGCCCGTGGGTGGGCGCGGTCCTGGTCAAGCCGGACGGCGGCATCGACACCGCCAGCCGGGGCGAACTCCGCGAGGGCGACCATGCCGAGTTCACGCTCCTGGAGCGGAAGAACCGGTCCGTCCGCCTGGACGGCGCCGCCCTGTTCGTCACCCTGGAGCCGTGCGCCCCCGGGGCGAACCCGCACCCGCGGCCGAGCTGCGCCGAGCGGATTGTCGCCGCGCGCATCCGCGAGGTCTGGATCGGCATCGAGGACCCCGATCCGGCGGTCGATCGCAAGGCGATCAAATACCTCCAGGATCACGGCGTGGCGGTCCAGCTGTTTGACCGCGACCTCCAGGAGGTCATCCGTGAGGTGAACCGCGATTTCCTCGCCCGGGCGCACGAGCGCAAGCCGGCCGCCGGCGAACGCAAGCCCGGCGCGCTGTCCGCCCTCGAGGGGCCGGCGCGGCGCGCGGAGTGGAGCGATCTCTCCCGGGAGGCGCTGGGGGAGTACCGCCTCGCCACCCGGATCCCTGAGGCGGTCGACTCCGCCGCGTTCCGGCGCCGGCTCCTGCAGCAGGGGCTGCTCCGCGAGGAGGGCGGCGAATTCGTGCCCTCGGGCTTCGGCCTGCTGCTCTTCGGGGAGGCCCCGCGCAACGTGATGCGCCAGGCGGGCCTGCTGGGGACCCTCCATTTCGCCGACGGGACGGAGGAGCTCCGCGACTTCGACGGCCCGCAGATCTTCGCGCCCGACCAGGCGCTCCAGTGGCTGCGCAACAAGCTGCCGAATCCGGTCGACCGCAGCGAGGCGCGGCGGCGCGAGATCAACGAGGCCTTCTTCGAACTCGCGCGCGAGGGGATCGTGAACGCAATCGTGCACCGCGATTACGCGATCGAGGGGGCGAAATGCCAGCTGGTCGTCACCCCGGACACCATCGTCGTGAAAAGCCCCGGCGGGCCGGTCAAGCCGATCACGCTCGAGCAACTCCAGTCGTTCAGCGCCCCGATGCTGAGCCGCAATCCGCTGCTCCATTATGTCTTCGCGCGGCTGGATCTGGCGGAGGAGCGGGGGCTCGGCCTGAAATCCATGCGCGATCGCGCCACGGAGGCCCGGCTGCCGCTGCCGAAATACTCGTGGGATGATCCGTACCTCGTGCTCACGCTGTACCGGAGCGCGGAGAGCGCCGCCACCATGGTCTCGAAGGCCATGCTCGGCGCCTTGTCCAACCTGGAGCTCGACGGCTGGGCGTTCCTGTCGACCCGCGCCGAGGCGACGCAAGGCGAGTATGCCCGGTACCTGGGCATCAACGCCCGCTCGGCGCAGCGGCATCTGACCCATTTCGTCGAACTGGGCCTGCTGCGGCGCACCGGCCAGGCGCGGGCGACGAAATACCAGGTGGTCGGGCCGTAGCCGCGGTGTGGCCGCCGGAAAACGCGACCTGGTGTCGGGATTCGCGTCGCGATTCCCAACACGCCCCGGCGTTGGATGTCGTCTTGCCTCTTTCCGCCGCCGGTCGTTTGCTCCCGCCATCGCGGCACCCCGCCCGACCGGCGCCCTCCGGTGAGGCGTCGCGCAACCGGCGCCCGTTTGGCCGCGACCACAGCGTTCCTTGAGGAGTCCGCCATGAAACACACCGCAATGCCCTGTCGCCTGGCCGTGGTCGTTTTCTCCTTCGCCGCGACCGTCGCTGTCGCCGCCGAATCGGTGCGGGATGTCGGCTGGTTTCTCCGGCGGATGCGATCGGTGGAGGAGTTGCCCGGGCTTGAACCGTCACACACGGCGATGTCGAGCACGTGGGATCGCACGGGCGGCAACGGAGACGGCAACGACTTCAAGGACCTCCGTCCCGCGGCCGGTGGCGTGCCGGCGCGCAACGTCCTGCTGGACATGGACGGGCCGGGTTGCATCCACCGGATCTTCACCGGCGTGCTGGGCCCGCAGCTGGAGGGAACCCGGATCCAGATCTTCCTGGACCATCAGCCAGCGGCGGTCTTCGACCTGCCGGTCAATGCGTTCTTCGACTACGAGCATGGGCCGATTCCCTATCCGCTCGTGTTCCACAAGAGCTACCCCGGGACGCTGTTCCCGATTCCGTTCGCCAAGCACTGCCTCGTGCAGCTGATCAATGAACGCTCCGGCCAGCCCGGTTGGGACGTCGCCGCCTGGGGCAACTACTGGCAGGTCACCTACACGCGGTATCCCGAATCGGTGAGGGTGCAGAGCCTCGCCTGGCCGCTCACGGAAACGCAGCGGGCGGAATTGAAGACAACGTGCGAGGCGTGGCTCAGCGCGGAGTCCGGGCCGCCGGCGGAACCGGAGAAGTGGAGTTTCGAGACGGGCGGGGCCTTGGCGCCGCAGCAGAGGCTGGCGCTGACGATTCCCGGCACCGGTGTCATCCGCCAGATGCGGGTGCGGGTCGACCCGGCCACGCCGGAGGCGCTGCTGGGCCTGCGTCTGCAGATCAGGTGGGACGGTCAGTCGGCGCCGAGCGTGGATGTCCCGGTGGGTTACTTCTTTGGTCACGCCTTCGGCGGCTACGGCAAGACGATGGCCTCGCCGGCCGCGGTCCTGGCAAGATCGGGGCCGATCGCCCCGGACAACTGGGATCCGGTCGAATACACGACGCGGTTCAATTCCCTGCTGCTCGGCGTTACCGATACCGAGGCGTACTGCTGTTTCCCGATGCCGTTTGCGCACGGAGCTGTGCTGACCGTGATCAACACCGGCGTGGAGCCGGTCCCCGCGGTCCGGGTGCGGCTCGACGTGCAGCCGCACGACGCGCTGCCGCCGGACTGGGGCCGGTTTCAAGCCACCTGGACCCACAGCCGGGCGGCGATGCCCGATTCGCCGCGGACGGGCCCGCAGCACATGCCGGTCAAAAACGTCCTCGTGGCGCAGGGCGCCGGGAAATACGTCGGCGTGATGCTGTCGATCGACTGGCCGAGCTACGCGTGGTGGGGCGAGGGCGACTGGCAGATCTGGACCGATCAGGAGGGCTGGCCGCCCGACTATCACGGCACGGGCAGCGAGGAGTATTTCAACAGCGGGTGGTGCCGGTTCGATCGCAAGGCGGTCTCGGGGTTTGTCACCCTTCGGCCCGGGCATCCGACGGTCTACTCGTTTCATCTGAACGATGCGTTTCAGTTCCGGCATTCGATCCGGGTTGCGGAGGAGCAGATGGGCAACAAGGTCATCGACGAACTCCATCCCGACTGGAGCACGACCGCCTACTGGTACAGCCTCCCGGCCCAACCCGCGGGCTCGGATTGAGTTGGTGGAACCGGCTTTCGTCCGCCCGTTGGAACGGCGTCGAGATCAGTCGCCGTTGCCGGATGGGCGATCCCGCAGCCGGCTTCTCCGGCTTGTCATCTATTAAATGACATCCGGCGCAACCCGGATGTCATTTAATAGATGACATCGGTGCCCCCGAACCGGCGAGCCCGCCGGATTCCGCCGGCCCGACGCGGCGCCATTTTGGTGGGAACCCGCCTCCACCGTGGCCGGCCGGAATCGCGACAGGAATCCCGACATCGTGTCGCGATTCGTGCGTTTTCGAGCGTCTTAGGGGCCTAATTTAGCATTTGCTTTTGATCGATTAATTCATATTTGTGCTGTTAATCGATCATATATGACTCCTAAAGCTATCACAGCTATGCTGGCGGAGCGCTGCCGCCAGCTGCGCCTGGCGGCGAACGAGACCCAGGAATCGCTGGCGCAGCGCGCCGGTGTCGGTCTGGCCACGTTGCAGCGGTTCGAGCGCACCGGACGGATCAACACGGCGGGTCTGGCGCGGATCGTGTTCGCCCTCGGGCGCGACC
>JBAIXJ010000266.1:0-2567 GCA_037916645.1 Opitutales bacterium
CCGCACCTATGACGTGACCCGCCAGGTGCGCGCCGGCGGCAACGTGCTCGGCGCGATCCTGGGCGACGGCTGGTGGAGCGGCTACGTCGGGTGGCAGGAGACGCGCGGCCGGTACGGCAGTCTTGAAAACAGCCTGCTGGTGCAGCTGGAGGTGGAGCTGGCGGATGGCCGGCGGCAAACCGTGCTGAGCGATGCCGCCTGGCGCTGCACCACCGGACCGATCCTCAGCTCCGACCTGCTGATGGGCGAGGTGTATGACGCGCGCCGGGAGCTGACCGGTTGGGACCAGGCGGGCTTCGACGCCGAAGACTGGCTGCCGGTGCGGTTGGTGCCGCCGCCGGCGGCGCCGCTCGTGGCGCAGCGCTCTCCGCCGGTGCGCGTGATGCAGACGCTGCGCCCGGTGTCCCTCGCGGAGGTCGGCCACGGGCGGTTCATCTTCGACCTCGGGCAGAATTTCGCGGGGTGGGTGCGGCTGCGCGTGAGCGGCAAGGCGGGCACGCGGGTGCAGCTCCGCCACGGGGAACGGCTCGACGCCGAGGGCCGCCTCTACACCGACAACCTCCGCCGCGCGCGGGCGACCGACGTGTACATCCTCAAGGGCGGCGGGTCCGAGGTCTGGGAGCCGCGCTTCACCTTCCACGGCTTCCAGTACGTCGAGCTCACCGGCCTGCCGGCCGTGCCCTCGCGAAGCGCAGTCACCGGCTGCGTCGTCCATTCCTCCCTGCCGGCCGCCGGCCGGTTCGAGTGCTCGCACCGCGGCGTGAACCGGCTCTGGCGCAACGGCCTCTGGTCGCAGCGGAGCAATTTCCTCAGCGTGCCGACCGACTGTCCGCAGCGCGACGAGCGCCTCGGCTGGACCGGCGACGCGCAGGTCTTCCTGCGCACGGCGGCCTGCAACATGGACGTCGCGGCCTTTTTCACCAAGTGGATGGTCGACGTGGCGGACGCGCAGACGCCGGAGGGCGTGTTTCCCGACACGGCGCCGCGCCTGCGCGAGGGGAAGAGCTTTGTCGGGCTCGACGGCCTGGGCGGCGCCGCGGGCTGGGCGGATGCGGGCATCATCGTGCCGTGGACCATCTGGCGCGTCTACGGCGACCGGCGTATCATCGAGCGCCACTGGCGGGCGATGACGGCATGGCTCGACTACCTCGAGCGCACCAATCCCGACGGCGTGCGGCGCCGGGAGCTGGGCAACAATTACGGCGACTGGCTCTGCATCCCGTCGGACACGAGCTTCCGCACGCACTCGCCCATGAAGACGCTGCTCGCCACGGCGTATTGGGCCGACGACGCCGCGAAGATGGCGCGGATGGCGCGGGAGATCGGCCGGGCGGGCGACGCCCGTCGCTTTCAGGCGGTATTCGAGCGCGTGCGCGCCGCGTTCCAGCGGGAGTTCCTCCTCGAGGATGGCCGGCTGGCCGTCGAAACCCAGACGGCGTATCTGCTGGCCCTGGCGTTCAACCTCCTGCCGGAGGGCGTGCGGCCCCGCGCGGCCGGCCGACTGGTGGAGAACATCGAGGCGTGCGGCGGCCAACTGCGCACCGGGTTCATCGGCATCAGCCATCTCAACCCGGTGCTGACCGTGTCCGGCCACGCCGAGGTCGCGTACCGCCTCCTGCTGCGGGAGGATTACCCGTCGTGGCTGTACCCGGTGACGCACGGCGCCACGACGATCTGGGAGCGCTGGAACGGCTGGACCGAGCGGGACGGCTTCTTCAATCCGGGGATGAACTCCTTCAACCACTATTCGCTCGGCTCGGTGGGGGAGTGGCTGTTCCGCCACGTGGCCGGCATCGAGCTGGATCCGGAGGCGGCCGGGTATCAGCGCTTCGTCCTGCGCCCGTACCCGGGCGGCGAATTGACGTATGCCCGCGCCACCTACCAGACCATGCACGGGGAGATCGTCAGCGCCTGGAACCGGGCGGGCGGGCGGTTCCGGTGGACGGTCCGGATTCCGGCCAACACCACGGCCCGGGTCTTCATTCCCCGCCAGCCCGGGACGGCCGTCGTGGAATCTGGGATGCCGCTGGCCGAGGCGGACGGGGTGGTCGCGATCGCCAGCGAGGGCGGCTGGTGCGCCTGCGAAGCGCAGTCGGGGCATTACGAACTCGAGAGCGTGCTGCCGCGCGAAAGGCCGGCCGCCGCCGGGGAGCCGCGGGTGGCGGACCGGGACACGGCGGGAAGGACCTGACGAGCCATGGATCGCGTGACTGCACGTTATCTGGTCGAAACGCCGCTGCCCCTGGAGCAGGCGGCCGCGGTGCTCGCGGGCGAACAATCCACGGGCACCTTCGTCGAGGTGCCGGGCGAGACGGCGGCGTTGAAGGAACGGTTCGCCGCCCGCGTCGACGGGGTGGCCGCCCTGGAGACCGTGGCGGCGCCGGCCCTGCCCGGAGCCCGCGGCGGGGCCGGAGCCTATCGGCGCGCCGAGGTGACGGTGTCCTGGCCGGTCGAGAACTTCGGCGCGAATCTGCCGACGCTCGTGTCGACCTTGCAGGGGAACCTGTACGAGCTGGCGCAGTTCTCGGGGCTCAAGCTCCTCGATTTTGAAGTGCCGCCATCGCTGG
>JBAIXJ010000267.1:0-1995 GCA_037916645.1 Opitutales bacterium
CCGGGCTGGGCACCCTGACCTCGGCCCTGCTCGAGGCCGGGGCGGAGGTCTGGGCGATCGAGACCGACCGCCGCCTGCACGCCCATCTCGCGGCGACGCTCGCCCCGCGCTTTCCAGACCGGCTGCACCTCCGGGAGGGCGATGCCGTGCCCGATCCGCTCGCCGGCCTGCCGGCGGCGCGGAGCGCGGGGGAGTTCAAGATCGTGGCGAATCTGCCCTACGCCATCAGTTCGCCCTGGATGGACGCCGTGCTCGACGGGCCGCTGCCCGCCGCAATGGCGCTGATGCTCCAGCGCGAGGCGGCCGACCGGTATGCCGCGGCGCCCGGCATCAAGGCATTCGGCGCCATCTCAATCTTTCTCCAGGCGGCCTACGTGCTCGCCGGGGGACACCGCGTGCCCGCGGCATGCTTCCATCCGCGACCGGAGGTCGACTCGCGCCTGCTGCTGCTGCGGCGCCGGCCGGCCCCGTTCCGGTTCGGCCCCCCGGCCAAGGGTTTCATCCGCGCCTGCTTCCAGCAGCGACGCAAGCAGATCGCGGCGCGGCTGCACGGGCGCCTGCCCCCCGGCGCCGCCGAGGCCTGGCTGGCAAAGCTGACCGCGGCCGGTCTCGGCCCCCGGAGCCGCCCCGAGCAGATTCCAGTGGCACTCTGGCAGGAATTGGCAGTCGGATGACCTGGCGGCCACCCTGCTCCTAGGGGCTTGAAATCAAGGGGCTCCGCCATTCAATCGATCCGACTCATGAACCGATCCGCCCTCCCCGTGCTGCTGGCCGCCCTGTTGTGCCCCCCGTTGTTCGCCCAGACGACCACCCCGACGTCCACGGACGAAGCGGCCGCCCCCGCGCCGCCGCCGCCCCAGATCTACGGCACGGTGGTCGGCGACACCTACACCTCGCCGACCGGCGTGTTCCAGATCAAGATCCCCGTGCTGCCGCAGCTCGGCGGCAGCATCTCGGACACGCCCAACCTGGTGACGTTCGACGATGACTACACCACCCACGTCAGCGTGGGCGCCTTCCCGCTCGGCCGGGAGCTGAAGTGGGAATACGACACCCGCGGCACCAAGGATTTCCTCGCCTTCTTTTTCACGAACCTGGTGATGCCCGACGTCGTCCGCCAGGCCCCGGGCGCCCGCATGGAGGACAACGGCCTCTACCTGCCGAAGTTTCAGGATGGCTCGTTGCTGATCTTCACCCTGCTGCCCGGAGGTTCGCAGTTCGCCGCCCAGATCAGGATGTTTCCCTCGCCGACGCCGCTGGTCGCCAAGCGGGGCCACCTTTGCTTCGTGAAGTACAACTTCGTCTTCGTCGTCACCATGGAGCTGGCGGAGCGCATCCTCGAGCATTCGACCTACCACAAGACTCCCGAGCAGGAAAACGCGCTGCTGCGGGATCGCCTCATGGCCGTGGTGAACCGGATGACCTTCATCAAGCCGCCGGAGGCCAAGGATTGAGGGGTTCGGGGAAGGCGGCGCGGGAGCGGACCGGAACCGCGCGGCGGGTCTGGCGGGGGGTGGCCGTGGCGGGGGCGGCCGCGGCCTGCCTCCTCCTCGGGGGCTGCATCTATCTCCGGCTGCTCGAGCTGAAGAACCAGCTCGCCAGCTTCGACCGGTACTTCGACGTCGATCTGCGCGACGGGGTGAAGATCACCTGCCGGAAGCCGGTGCTCCTCGACGAGGACATGGCGTTCTTCCAGCTCGCCCCGGAATCGCGGGAGCGCGTCGGGGTCGCCGAGCGCTGGCATTTCCGGTGGATCAAGGCCTACGCCGCGCCCGGGGAAAACCCCGCCAACTACGAGGTCACGGCTGACTTCATCTACGTCGATCACAAGCTGACGCGGATCCTTCTGCCCGAGCGTCTCTTCGTTTTCGTGCCGAAGCATTTCCTCCTCGAGATGCTCAAGGCGTTCGGCCACGCCAACGTCGACAAGGTCCACCGCACCGCCAACGCCACCGTGCACGTCGATCTCACCCCTGAGCAGGCGCCGCCCCTCCT
>JBAIXJ010000268.1:0-1827 GCA_037916645.1 Opitutales bacterium
TCTACGACGCGATCCGCGGTCACAAGTTCGACGTGGCCGACGCGACGGCGACCCACGGATCCGGCCTCGAGTACGAGGAGGCGGCGAAGCTGCTGCACCGCCACCCGGGCGCGTTGATCTACTTCTCCGACGCGGCCGCGCCGCCGCCGGCGGCAGTCGCGGTCGCGCCGTCGCCCGCCCCGAGCCCGGCGCCGGCCGTCGCACCCACCGGAGGGCTGGGCGTCTCGTACGCGATCGACGCGCCCGGCGAGTCGACGATCCCGGCGGCTGGCGTGATCGGGAGCCTGGGCGCGATGCTGCAGCTCTACGTGAACGGCGCGCAGTCCCCCGTGCCGTGCCGCGTGAACGCGGGCGACAAGGTCGAGGCCCGGTCGGTCGACCCGCAGATCGCCGCCGCCCAGGCGGCCGCCCGTGCCGCTGTCACGCCGCTGATCCAGAGCAGCGCGCCCAGGTACCACGATGTCACTGTCAAGCCCGCGGTCCCCCGGACGGTACCGCCGCCCAAGGACGTCACCGCGAGCTCGGACGTGTTCGTTCGGCTCAGCGCGCCGCCGGCGGCGGAAGCCCAGCCCCCGCTGTCCCCGCTCGCGCCCGACCTGGACGATCTGCCGGACCTGGGCGGCGGCGGTGGGGCCACCGACCTGCCGGACGTCCTGGACCTCGTGGGCGACCTCGGCGGCTCGCCGACGGACGCCGACCTGGCGCACGCCAAGGCCCAGGCCGAGGCGGCCGCCAAGGCCGGCTGATCGAGCGTCGGGCCAGCCCGGTGGCCAGCCCGGGACTCGCCGGCCCGGAGTCTCCCTGATGAACGCCGTTGATGTCGGGAACGGCCGGGAGTACCTTCCAGGTCATGGCATTTACTGGCGTCGCAACTGTCCACCCGGTCTCCGACCGACTCGTGCGTATCACCGGCCTGTCCCTCGCGGCGGGCGCCGACGGGACCATCGGCCTGTTCGGCGCCTCCGGCGGGGCGCCGGATGTGACGCTGCCGGCGTCGTTCAACCCCCAGCCGTACGGTTACCAGGGCGCGACCGTCACCCTGCAGGACGCGGTGTCGACCCTCTGCAATCCTGTGCAGAACGCTGGCGATTTTCTTGCTCCGATCATCACGAAGACGGGCACGACGCACGCCGACTTCCGCATCAACTTCCACAACTCCTTCGCCAGCGCGACCCCGAACCTCGAGATCTACGTCCAGTTCCACGAGTAACGCACGGACGAGAGCGGCCCGGCGCCGCCGGGACAGCGGCCCGCTACGCAGCGACGACGTCGCGCCAGACGGCCGGATCGGTCTCGCTCGCCCAGAAGGCGAGCGCCGCGCGCGTGGCCTTGTCGCCGGAGATCATCGCGGTCGTCGCCATGGCGCTCTCGAGCACCGCGATGACCCGCGCGTCTCGCGGCGTTTCGCCGCGGGCCATGGCGGCGCACGCCTCACGCATCGCCAGGAGGCCGTACGCGTCCGAGATCGCTGCCACCACGGAGGACAGACGGCGCGCTGCCGCGCGCGCCCTGGCCTGCTCGAGGCTCGGCTCGGTAACGTCTCGCGCCTTGGCACGAAGCTCGTGCAGAAGGTCGGTGTGCAGCATCTCGGATCTCCTCCCCTTGATGGTCACAGAGTAGTCACCGAAGGCGGGATCGTCAAGAATTGCCAGTGGCAAGCCACGGGTAGTCCCCCGCGGTCCAGGCACGGTCCGTCCCGGCACCGCCGGGCTGGTCTATTGCCCTGAATGGGGGCGGTCGATGCGCACGTAGTTACCGAACTCGTCACCCTGGCACTTTGTCACGACCCATTCGGCTGCGAGGTACTTCGCTATCAGAGCATCGACA
>JBAIXJ010000269.1:0-2258 GCA_037916645.1 Opitutales bacterium
CCGCGGCATCGGGGCCATGGCCGGCCGGCGCAGGCCGGTCACCAGATCGGCGATCCTGACCGCCTGGCCGGTGGCGAACGCCTGATTGGCGGCCGCACCGATGAGGCAGGACCACGCGCCGCCGTGCTCGTCGGAGGCACGGAGCAATCGGTCGGCCGGCGGGCTCGGCAGAAACAAGTCATCGAGCATAACCGGATCGCCCCCGTCGTGCCCGCCGGCGGCCTCGTGCGGCGGGATCGTCTGCGCCGCCCCGCGCAGCGGACTGAGCCGGGTGGTGATGCCGCCCCGGCGCCGCACCATCTTCGCCCCCTGGGGCGCGGGCTCGTACACCGCTTCGACGATGGAATGTTCGAGCCGGCCCCGGGTGCCGTTGAAGGCGATCGTGTAGCCCTCCCAGGCATTGAAGGCGTTGAGCGAGTAGCTGAGCGTGGCACCGGTGTCGTACTTCACGATCACGTTCATCGTGTCCTCGATGTCGATCGCCGGCCGGAAGACGCACTGGTCGCGGAAATAGCCGTCATGGCGCTCCTGGTCGAGGTAGAGCGCCTTCAACTTCGGATCGGCGGCGAGATCGAGCTGGAACGCGCATTGGTCCTTCTCCGGGCAGGTGTGGCAGCGCTCGTGATGGCTTTGCAACCCGAGGCGCTTCGCCATCGCCGGCGTGTAGAACTCACGCTTGCCGACGGCGTGCACGGTCTCCGGGACGGCGCCGAGCCACCAGTTGACGAGATCGAAATGGTGGGTGGCCTTGTGGATCATGAGCCCGCCGGAGGACTCCTTGTGGCTGTGCCAGCGCCGGAAGTAGTCGGCGCCGTGGTTGGTGTTGAGCAACCAGTGGAAATCGACGGAGCGGATGTCGCCGACGGCGCCGTCCAGGAGCAGTTCCTTCACCTGGGTGCGCGGGGGCGAATAGCGGTAGTTGAAGGCCACGCGGCAGCGCCGGCCGGTGCGCCGGGTCGCATCGAGGATGCGCTGACATTTCTCGGCGGTGGTGGTCAGCGGCTTCTCGGTGATGACGTCGCACCCTGCGTCGAGCGCGCGGACAATGTACTCGTGGTGCGTGCCGTCGATGGTGGTGACGATGACCGTGTCCGGTTTGGTTTCCCGGATCATCCGGTCAAAGTCGGCGGCGAGGTAACCAGGCGGCATCGGCGCGCCGTTGAGCTCGGAATTCCGCCGGGCCAGCTCCAGGCGGCCCGGATTCAGATCGCAATACGCGACCATCTCGGCGCAGTCGCGGTAGGTCTTCTGGACCGCAACCTGGTACATCCAGGCGCGCGAGCCCACGCCGACCTGCGCATAGCGCCGGCGGCGCGGGGCCGTCTCGGCGGCGAAGGCGGGCAGGGAAGACGCCAGGGTGAGACCGAGGCCGGCGGCGGAGACGGTCTTTACGAAGGTACGGCGGTCGATGGGCGACGCACCCGCGTGGTTGGCAGGGGAGGTGTCGACAGGGGTGTTCATGGGAGGAAGATTCGTCTGCGGAGCCGCTCGCGCCCCGCGCCAGGTATGGAACCAGCGATCGGTCAGGGGCGCGCCAGGAGGGCGCCATGGGACAGGACAACGCGGGGACGGGCGACGAGATTGAAGCCCGCCTGCCGGGCCAGCGTCAGGGTGGCCGCGAACGCCGCCTTCGTGACGTGCCCGATCGGCTCGCACACCAGCAGCCGGCCGCCCGGTCCCAACGCGGCCTTGATCTCGGCCAACAGCCGGCCCGGATCGCGAACCTCGTGGACCATCGCAAAGGCGAGCGCGAAATCCAGGGTGCCGGCCAGGTCGTCAATCCGCAGCGAATCGGCCGTGCAGATGCGGGTCTCGATCCGCGACGCCAGGCCGGCCCGCGCGGCGCGCCGGACGAGGCCGGCGATCATCTGCTCCTGGAGGTCGACGCAGACGACGCGGCCGCTCTCGCCGACGAGCCGGGCCAGGGGCAGGCTGAAGAAGCCCATGCCCGGGCCGAGATCGAGGGCGCGCATGCCGGCGGTGACATGCGGGCGCAGGATCTTGTTCGGATCCTGCACCAGCTTCCGGATCGGGCTGGCCAGCAGGCTGCCGGCCCACCATGGACAGGTGTGGTCGCTCATGAGACGTGGCAGGTTGAAGCGGGAAAGGCGGCGGCCGGCGGATCTAGTGAAACAGCCCGGGCAGGAAGGTCGTCAGCGGCGGGACGTAGGTGATCAGCAGCACGCCGGCGAGCAGCACGAGCAGCATCGGCAGCACGGCGCGCATGACGGTGGTGATCGGCTGGTTGAAGCGGTAGG
>JBAIXJ010000270.1:0-6742 GCA_037916645.1 Opitutales bacterium
GGCTCGACGGAGAAGTTCCAATAGTAGTCATGGATTTCCTTGGCGAGGTTGGCGATGCGGGAACGCGCCCGCTCCAGGCGCTTGGTGCTGCGCATGATTCCGACGTAGTCCCACATCGCCCGGCGGAGTTCATCCCAGTTGTGCGCCACCACCACGCGTTCGTCGGCTGTGCCGCCGCCGAGGTCGACCCAAGGCGGGATCCGGATCTTTTCGCGGACCCTCCCCTGAAGGTAGCGTTCGACCGCCTCGGCCCCTCGGTGGGCCATGACGACCGCCTCGAGCAGAGAATTGCTGGCCAGGCGGTTGGCCCCATGGAGCCCGGTGCAGGCCACCTCGCCGCACGCATAGAGGCCGGGGAGCGAGGTTTCGGTGTTCAGGTTGGTCGCCACCCCGCCGCAGGTATAGTGGGCGGCCGGCACCACCGGAATCATATCCCGCGCCATGTTGATCCCGTACTGCCGGCACGTCGCGAAGATCTGCGGAAACCGTCCGCGGAGAAAGGCCTCGGAACGGTGGGTGATGTCCAGCCAGACGTGGGGCATCCCGGATCGTTTCATCTCCTGGTCGATGGCGCGGGCCACGATGTCGCGTGGGGCCAGATCGGCCAGCGGATGGCAGCGGCGCATGAACGGCTCGCCCTGGTGGTTGCGCAGGATCGCGCCCTCCCCGCGCACGGCCTCGCTGATCAGGAAACGCGTGTTGGCCGTTGAATAGAAGGTGGTCGGATGGAACTGGATGAACTCCAGATTCCGGATTTCGACACCGGCGCGATACGCCATCGCGATGCCGTCCCCCGTCGCGATGTCGGGATTGGTCGTATAAAGATACACCTGCCCCGCCCCGCCGGTGGCGAGCATCACCACGGGCGCCGCAAAGGTCTCGACCCGCCCGGTCTGCACGTTGAGGGCGTAGAGACCGAATACCCGGTCGGGCGGTCCGCCGACCTGGCGCCCGGCACCCGGACGGCGGGAACGCGGCGGGCCGACGCGGGCCAGCTTGCCCGCCGTCACGACATCGATGGCGAAGAAATGCTCGCGCAGGGTGATCCGCGGTTCTGCGGCGACGGCGTGGAGCAGCGCCTCCTCGATCGCCCGGCCGGTCATGTCCTTGACATGCAGGATCCGCCGGTGCGAATGCCCGCCTTCGCGGCCGAGCTCGTAACGGCCCCGGCGATCCCGGGAGAACTTGAGTCCGAGTTCGACCAGCTCCCGGACGCGCGCCGGACCCTCGCGGACGATCTCCCGGACCACCGGTTCGCGACACAATCCGTCGCCCGCCACGAGCGTGTCGCGCACATGGCTCGCAAAGTCGTCGGTCTTCGCCATGACCACGGCGATGCCCCCCTGGGCCCGGTTGGTGTTCGACTCGGCGCTGGTCTTCTTGGTTAGAATGGCCACGCGGTGCCCGCGCTGCGCCACCTTGAGCGCGAAGCTCAAGCCGGCGATGCCGCTGCCGACAACGAGGACGTCAAACGAGTGCGCCATGGCGACGGGAAAAGAAAGCGGTCCGACCGGCGGTGGCAACGTTTCCGGCAACGCCCGGCGCGGCGGGCTGGGACCGCGCCTTCCGGACCGGCGGCGGCCCTGCGGCGTTCACAGCAGCATGTTGTCGATCAGGCGCACCTCATCCACCCAGGCGGCGATGGCCATCATCGCCTTGCCGGGCAGCACCTCCCGCACCGCCTCCATCGTGCAGCGGTCGACCACCGACGCGTAGATCACCCGCACGCGGCGGCGGGTCGCCATGAGATGCGTGGCCTCGGCCACGAGGCGGTCGACATTGCTCACGCCGCCGTCGACCATGGCCTTGGCGCGCATGAGGGCCTGGGAAATGACCAGCGCATCCTGCCGTTGGCTCGCCGTGAGGTAGCGGTTGCGCGAGCTGATGGCGAGGCCGTCGGGTTCCCGCACCGTCGGCGCCGTCACGATGTCGACGCAAAAGTGCAGGTCGTTCGCCATCTTCTTGATCACCGCCACCTGCTGGGCGTCCTTTTGCCCGAAAATGGCCAGATCGGGCCGCACGATGTTGAACAGCTTGGCCACGACGGTGGTCACGCCGCGGAAATGCGCGGGCCGGGACTGGCCGCAAAGCGGCTTTGAGATCAGCCCCTCCTCCACGTAGGTCGAGTACCCGCGGGGATAAATCTCCTCCACGGTCGGGGCAAAGACGTAGTCCGCGCCCGCCTTCTCACACAATTCAAGGTCGTGCGGAAGGTCCCGCGGGTAGTTGGCAAAGTCTTCGTTCGGTCCGAACTGGGTCGGGTTCACGAAGATCGACACCACCACCGTGTCGGCGCGCTCCTTGGCCAGCCGGATCAGGCTGAGGTGGCCCTCATGCAGCGCGCCCATGGTGGGCACGAGGCCGATCAGCCGGTCCTTGGAGCGCAGATTCACCGCGGTCGACTGCATGTCAAAGACGGAGCTGATCACTTGCATGATGACGGCGGTCCGGCGGCCATGGCGCTCGCGCGGCCGGAAAAGACCGGGCTTGAACTATCCCGTCGGTGGCAACTTTAATCAAGCCCTTTGCTCCGTCGCCCCGGCCCACCGCCGCTCCCAACTTGTCCTCCTTGTCACCCGCACCTTCCCGCTCCCTGCCCTGATGATCCGCATCAACGACCATTACACCAAGCTCACGGCGTCCTACCTTTTCGCCGACATCGCGCGCCGCGTGGCCGAGCACCAGCGCGATCACCCGGGCAAGTCCATCATCCGCCTGGGCATCGGGGACGTGACGGAGCCGCTCCCGCCGGTGTGCGTGGCGGCGCTGCATGCCGCCGCCGACGAGATGGGCCGCCGCGAGACGTTCAAGGGCTATGGCCCCGACCAGGGCTACGCCTTCCTCCGGGAGGCGATCGCCCGGCACGACTACGAGGCGCGCGGGTGCGCGATCACCCCCGATGAGATCTTCGTCTCCGACGGCGCCAAGTGCGACTGCGCGAACATCCAGGAGCTGTTTGCCACCGAGATCCGGGTGGCGATTCCGGACCCGGTCTACCCGGTCTACCTCGACACCAACGTGATGGCCGGGCGCACCGGCCACCCCAAGGACGGCCGCTACGAGGGAATCGTCTATCTCGATTCGACACCGGCCAACGGGTACATCCCCGCGCCGCCCGCCCAGCCCGCGGACCTGATCTACCTGTGCTTTCCGAACAACCCGACCGGCGCCGTGGCGACGCGGGCGCAGCTCGCCGCCTGGGTTGAATACGCCAAGCGCCACCGGGCCGTCATCCTCTTTGACTCCGCCTACGAGACCTTCATCCGCGATCCGCAGCTGCCGCACTCGATCTACGAGGTCGAGGGGGCGCGCGAGGTGGCCATCGAACTGCGGAGCTTCTCCAAGACCGCCGGTTTCACCGGCACGCGCTGCGCGTACACCGTCGTGCCCAAGACGCTCGTGGCCTACGACGCGGCCGGCAACGCCCACCCGCTGCACGGACTCTGGACCCGCCGCCAGTCGACCAAGTTCAACGGCGTCTCCTACCCCGTCCAGCGCGCGGCCGCCGCCATTTTTTCCGCGGACGGCCGGAAGCAGACGCGCGCCCTCGCCGACTTTTATCTCGGCAACGCCAGGCTCATCCGCGAAACGCTGGGCGGGCTCGGCCTGCCGTGCGTGGGCGGCGACAACGCGCCGTACGTCTGGGCTCACGTGGGCCGCGATTCCTGGCAGTTCTTCGATCTCCTGCTGACCAAGGCCGGGGTCGTCGTGACGCCCGGCGCCGGCTTCGGCCGGTGCGGCGAGGGCCACGTGCGCATCAGCGCCTTCAACAGCCGGGAGAACGTCACCGCCGCGCTCGAGCGCATTGCCGCCGCGCTGAAATAGCCGCCGGACCAAAGAAAAGCCGCCGCTTGCCGGCGGCGGCTCTTCGCCAAGGCCCCAACCTCGAACGGTCGGGGTATCGATCCAGAATGGGGTGCGACGAATCAGTGGCCGAACGAGAAGACGATCGGCAGCTGCATCAACACGTTCACCGGCCGGCCGTTCTTGGTGCCGGGGATGAACTTCCACTGGCGCACGGCCTCGGTCGCCGGGGGAATGAAGCGCTCGTCCGTCGCGGTCACCACCCGGATCTCGCCGACATTGCCGTCGCGATCGACCACGAACGAAAGCACGAGTTCGCCCTTCACGCCGGCCTTCTTCAATTCCGCCGGGTATTTGGGCTGGGTTTGCGTCCGCACCTTGGGGGGCACGTCAAGTTCGCCGATCTCGTAAACCGTCTCCGCGGCTTGGGCGGCGAACTGCTGCGGCGCGGAGGATTTGGTCTCGTCCGCCGTCGCGGGGTTGGTGGTGACCAGCGCGGTCAGGCCGAAAAGGCCGGCCAGCGCCGTGCCGGTTAATGCTAGCTTCACGGGGGAATCCTTTCGATGTTGATGGTTGAGCACGGCGCAAAGGCGCGACTGCAGGCGCATCCGCGACATGCCTGACACCCCGGGAAGATCCAGTCCGAGCGCATATCGCGTGGCCTTGAACAGGCCCGTGGCGTAGGCGCGGTTGGCGCGGGTCAGGCGGAGCACGCCTTCGTCGCAGGCGCGCTCGCTTTCCCAGCGCAACCGCCGGTCCAGCCACCACACGAGCGGATGAAACCAAAAGACGGCCACCACCGCGGCCTGGCAAAGCCGCAGCAGGTTGTCGCGCCGCTTCACATGCATCAGCTCGTGCAGCAGCACCGACTCCGCCTCCTGATCATCCAGCGCGGAGAGCAATCCTTCCGGGATGACGATTCTGGATCGAAAGAAGCCGACGACCCCCAGCCAGCTGTCGGGTGCCACCTGGCAGCCCGAAACCCGCCCGGGTCGCAATCCCACCCGCGCCGCCAAGCCGGCCAGGCGCGCGCGGTCCGCCGCGGCGAGGGGCACCGCCTGGTGCCGCACCGCGCGCAACCCGCGCATCAGCCGGAACCCGCCGATGCCGGCGACCACCAGCATTCCCGTCGCCCAGATGGCTCCCAGGGTCGCCGCCACCACCGACCCCGTCGCGGACGGCGCGGCCCCCTCCCCGACGACGAACGGCGGCATCCACAGCGCGCCCAGCCGCTGCGCCCCCGCGGGCATCCCGGCCGAAATCCAGCGCAGGGACGGAATCCACGCTGCGAGCGCCGCCCCGGGCAACAGGAAGCGCACCAAGGCCAGCCACCCGGCGAAATGCCGGAGCTTGGCCGGTCCCGGCAGGAACAGCAGCACAACGGCGATGAGCAGACCGAACAGCGTCGCCTGCCACAGGTGCAGCTCGGCGCCGCGCAGCCAGGAAATGAAAAACGCGCTCATGGGGGCCTCGCTCTAGCTTTCGGGCGAACCGTCGGGCTTTTTCAGCAACGCCTCCAGATCCCGCAGTTCCTTGAGACCGATCTTTCCCGTCTCCACCAAGTGGGCCATCACCGGTTCGGTGCCCCCCACCCGACGCAACAGCTCCTCCACCAGGGCGCCGACGGTTGATTTGGGCGACACCATCGGAGCGAAGACGTGGGCATTGCCGATCTTCTTCAACCGTTGCACCGCGCCTTTTTCCTCCAGGCGGTAAACGATGGTCTGCACCGTCGTGTACTCCGGCCGCCGGTCCCTCGGCAGCGCCTCCTGAAGCTCCCGGATCGTGGCCTGTTTCAACTGCCACAGCGGCCGCAGGACCTCGAGTTCCAGGGGGGAGAGTCGATTGCGCGGGGCTTTCATGGCGATCTCTGATTGATGTAGTAGCAAAAACTACATTTGTAATAGATGGCAAGCCCAATCTTCCCTGTCGGCGCCGGTGGCGCCTGCGGCCGCTTCATTTCCGCCGGCCGCCATCCGGCCTCAGCGCGGCCCGCGTTCCCAGTCCCGGACTCCCCCCGGCACGACCCGGAACAGCGGATGCGCCTCGGGCCGGGCGACGCTGCGGACCCGGCGGTAGGCCTCCGGAGAGCGCCGCCGCAGCTTGGCCCGCAGGTGCCGCCACTCGTAGAGCAGCTGCCCGCGGGTCTCCTCCATGCGCCCGTGAAGCCGCGGGCGCGCGATCTTGGAGGCGTCGAAGTGATAGCCGCGCCGGCGGGCCTCCGCCGCCAGTCCGGCCAGAAATGTCGCGATCGCCGCCACCGGCCGCTGCTGCGCGGCGAATCGCGTCAACTGCGGATGGTGGCGGTAGCCACGGGTCCGCCCCCGCAGAACCTTCTGCGCGAGCAGAGCCTCGCGCCACGCCGCGACCAGGCCTTGGGCATCCAGATACCGCGGATGCAGCGTCCACAAGCGCATGGCGAAGGGAGGTCCGGTAGACGGCGCGCCCGGCCGCTGTCAGCCGGCCGGCTTCAGCGCGTCCGCCAGCGTCCCGCAGAGCTGGGTGACCCCCTCGCTGAGGGCCGCGACGAGCGACTCCGGCGTCGTGCCGTCCCACTTCAGGTCCTTGCCGGAGAAGGTGCCGGCCTTCCGGGGCAGGGACGAGTTCATGGCGGGCTCCAGCACCCAGTCGGCCTTGAAGAGCACGCTCCGGTCCTCCGCGCCCTCGCAGGCTGACAGCCGGATCTTCAGGTCATAGTCCCACTTCTCCGCGCTGTCATAGCGGGCCAGTACGACGAAGCCGGAATACGAGCCCAGGCCGAGCCGGATGTTCCGGGTCAGACCCTGATCCAGCGGCTCGGCCCACCGCGCGGACGCCAGGTAATGAATCTCGCTGGCTCCGCGCCGCACCGCCAGCGGCCGGTCAACCAAGTACGCGGGCACGTCGACGGACCGGAGCCGGACCAGCGGGCCGCCCGTCCGCTCGGCCGGCCCGCCCG
>JBAIXJ010000271.1:0-1735 GCA_037916645.1 Opitutales bacterium
GGCTACGAGGGGCTCGGACGCCTGTGGCCGGTCGAGGGGATCGTCGAGCGGGCGGTGGCGCTGCTGACGCGCTGAACGCCGCCGGCCGAGGCGTGCGCTGGCTGGACCCGATCGGGCACCGGTCGGCGATTCACCCGGACGAAGGCCCGAGGCCCGTCCGTCAGGGTTCGGGCCGGATCGTCAGACCTTGGTCCGTGATATTGATGCGTTCCGGCTCGATGTGAGTGATGGCCTTGAGATTCAGCCCCGCCAACCGGCGGTAGGATTGGACGCCTTCGCGATCACCGCGTTTCATCGCATCCTGATAGCCCAGATAAACGAGGCCGGTGAACGCGACCAGCATTTCATGGAATTCCTGCTTCTGCTGGTCGGTCAAGTTCCCGAGGCCGCCGCTCTGACCGACGGCCGCGAGGACGGTGGCGCGCAGATCCAGGAATTGGGCGTCTTTGGGATCGGCGCCGCCGTGAAATACGGTGGCATTCTGCGCGAGAAAATAGCTGAGGTCGAAGGCGAGGTCGTTGGGCATGCCGAGCCGGGCGGCTTGTTTGTCGAATTCCTGGAACAGGGCGTTGAGCACCGCGACCATCTGCTCCTGCTGGGCCGGGGTCTGTCCGATCTTGTTTGCCAAGGCATGCAACAAAAGGCGCGTGCCTGTGGCGTGGAACCGGAGCGACGACTCGTCGAAGGTCGTCCCGCCTGGAGTCGCTGGCTGGGAGGCGGAGGGGGCGGAGGCGGGTCCGGATGCGCCTTGGGCCTGACGCTGCTGCAACTGGTAGATCGTCCAGTTGTTCCAGACCGACGTGGATAATGACGCGCTCACGGGGTTGTTCCACGGGATGCCCCATGAGTCAGCAGAGCTGGCCCGCGCTTCGGATCCGTGAATGGAGAACAGGGCGAGCAGCAGAATGGCGCCGCAGCGAGAAACGGTGGCGGTGGCCGTGCGGGATCGTGCGCGGAACCACCAGGAGCGGGGTAGGGGTGGCATGCGGGACCGTATATGCACCCGCCAAAATCGCAACCGGCCGGCGGGTCCGCCGCCGCCGGCGCGGTTCGGTGGCAGCGGAGCCGGTTGACAAATCGCATGGCGGGAATCCCTTTCGAGCGGAAAGCCGGGGACAACCATGGACCGCTTGCCGGACCACTATGAGGCTCTCGAGCTCGACCCGAAGGCGAGCCTGGAGGAAATCGTCCGCGCCTATCGGAAGCGTTCGGCCGAACTGCGGGCGTCGCTCGTGGAGGACGCGCCGGAGGAACTCGCCGAGGTCGAGGCGGCCTACGCGACCCTGAACGATGCCGCCCGGCGGACGAAGTACGACGATGCGCGGCGCCGGGAGGACGCAGAGGAGGATCGAAAATACGCCGAGCTTGACGCGGAACTCCACCGGGCCGGGCACCATCCGCGCCGGCACGTCCGGAGATCGGGTGGGTGGCTCGACGGGCTTTGGGCCCTGCTGAACCTGTTCCGGTGATCGCCCAGGCCGGCGGGAGCGATTCCCTACGCCGGCCCGCCATTTCGCATACCCAGGCGCAGGAGCAATTCCTGCCGCGAGTTCGGGTCCGTGAGGAACACCCCGTGCATCACGTTCACCTTCATGACCGAGTGGGTGTCGCGCACGCCCCGCGCCATGGCGCACATGTGCTTGCCGTCGATCAGGACCGCCACGCCAAGGGCCTCGACGGCCTTCTCGATGAACTCGGCGATCTGATGCGCGGTCCGCTCCTGGTTCTGCCAGCG
>JBAIXJ010000272.1:0-1871 GCA_037916645.1 Opitutales bacterium
GCCGGGAACGGGATCACCAACGGCACCGCGACCACGCCCAACCAGCCCGCCGCGTTCCAGCTCTACGGCACGCGGCCGGCCTCGGCGGTCGCGACGGAGGGCGAGCAGAACATCAGCGTGGCCGGCAATGGCATTCTCAGCGGCGTCGTCTATGCGCCCAACGCGAACCTCAGCATGACCGGCGGCGGCACCAACGGCATCATCCTGGGCTCGATGGTGGGGAATTCGATCACGGTGACCGGCAACAGCTCGTTTCATTACGACGAGTCCCTGGCCAATCTGAGCAGCAGCAACCTGTGGGCGGTGTCCAAATGGCGGGAGCTCAGCACCGCCTCGGATCGCAGCCTCTACGCGGACGAGCTGGCCTTCTGAGCCGGCGCCGCCAGCGTCACCGCGGGCGCCCTCTGATCGGAACCGGGTTCACTCGCGGACCGGTCAGCGCCCATCAGGGTGCATCGGTGGTGGAAGCGGCCCGCTGAGATCGGGCTTTCTTCGCTCGCGAACTCACCGTCCGTTGGCCGGGTCTTCGGGCGGCGGGGTGTAAGGTTGAAGATGGGCCAGGAGAAAACACGCCAGCGAGCCCCCGAGCGACAGGACGGCCAGCGTCGCGGCCAGCCTCCGTCCGTGCCAGAGGCTGTCGAACCAGTCGCGCAGCTCGGCGGCCAGCACGTTGGATTCTCCGCCGATGTTTTTCATCTCGTTCTCGTAGCGCCGGGCATTGCCCGAAAGCTGCGTGCCGGAATCGAACAGGTACTGCGCCCCGTCCTCCGGCGCGGCGCGCCAGTAGACCGCGACGGCGGCCAGCGCCCCCACGACCAGGATCAGGGCACCCAGCCCGCGCAGGCGCCGTTGCCACGTCCGTTCGCGTTCCGAGAGTTCACGCTTGGCGACCGTGCTCATGCGATTCCCGGTCTGGGCCGACCAGCGTTCCACGGCCATCCGCCGCCGGAAGCAAGCCTGTCGTCAGAAGTATTCTTGGCCCTTGTTACTTGATACTTGGCACTTCGCACTTGTTCCCCCAGCGCCGGAGTCGCCGGCGCCGCATCGGTTCAGTTCCGCTGCTGCGCCCGCAGCAACTCCACGGAACGCTTCTCGTCGATGAGGCGGCGCCGTCCGTCCGCCGTGGGAGTGGCGCCCCGGCGGATGAGGTCGATGACCTGCGCGGGGGTGAGCGACGGGTCGAGCGCGAACAACTTGGCCGCGAGATTGACGACGTTGGGCGACGCCATGGACGTTCCCGACAATTTGAGCCGCGCGCCGCCGGGCACTTGGCTCTCCACGTCGTACCCGTTGGCATGGACCACCACGGCGTCGCCGTAGCTCGTGAACGAGGTCTCATCGCCGGCTTGGTTGACCGCACCGACGGCGATGAGGTTGGGCAGGCGCAGCGACGCCGGCACGTCGCCGGTGAATCCGGTGTTGCTGTCGCTGTTGCCGGCCGCGGTCACAAACAGCGTGTCCGGCGCATTCCGGATCGCCTCTTCGATGCCCGTGCGCCACGCGGCATAGAGCTCCGCCGCGCGCTGCTTCCGCTCGGCCGGATCGGCGCCGCCGCCGGTCTTGGACAGCCAGACCTCGAATTCCTCGGCGTCGTCGCCCCAGCTCATGTTCACCACCCGGACGTGGCGGGTGCGGAAGTAATCCGCCATCTGCCGGAAGTCGGCCGCCAGGCGGTGCGCCCACTCCAGCGTCGGCGGGAAGGGCAGATCCGGCAACTGGTCGTCGAAGCGCGCGACCACGAGGCGCGCCGCGGGATTGCCGCGCACGGCGATGCCGGCGCAATGGGTGCCGTGCATGTAGAAGCTGATGACCTTGCGGATCTCGGCCAGCCGGTGGAGCTGCTCGGGCGAAAGCGTCTTCAGTTTCTTCTC
>JBAIXJ010000273.1:0-3090 GCA_037916645.1 Opitutales bacterium
GTGACGCCCGACTGGATGAAGGTCGTCGCGCACACCGTGCCGACCGGCTGGGCGATGGAGGCGCTGAACCACCTGATCAGCTTCGGCCACGGTCTCGACCGGGTCGTTGTGCCCGTGCTGGTGCTCCTGGGTTTCGGCGCCGTGGCCAACGCGGCCGCCGCGAAGTTCTTCCGGGTCTAGACGTCAGAGGTCAGAGGTCAGAAGCCAGAGGTCAGGGGGCGGAACTCCAAGCCCCGAACTCCGAACCCTGAACCCGCGCGGCGCCTACGCGGCGCCGCCGCCCCACAGGCGCTGCTGCAGCTCGATGAACCGGCTGACGATCGCGCCCTGCAGCGGATGCCGACCGTTGACGACCACCTGACGGGCGCCGACCCACACCTCGCGGATCGCCCGGCGTTCCAGCGCGAACACGATATTGCCGAGCAGCGCCGCCGGATCCGCGCCCGCGAGCGCGGGATCGAACAGGCTGACCGTGAAGAAGTCGGCCGGCCGTCCGACCTCCAGGGCTCCGCTCGGGGCCCCAAGTGAGCGCGCGCCGGCCGCGGTGGCGGCCTGCCAGAGCGTTGCCGCGACCGCAATTTCGTCACGCCGCGCCGGACCGGCGCGCAGGTGAGGGGCCAGCAGGCGCGCCTCGGCGAGCAGACTGGTCTGCTCCTGGATGCCCGTCCCGAGCGCCAGCCCGCCCCCGGCGGCCAGGATCTTGTCGGCCGGCACCGCGCCTCCGTCCCAGCGTTCCGACGTGGGACAGACGCCCACGATGGCCCGAGCCGCGCCGAGCAGCCTGGCATCTTCGTCGGTGAGATGTTGGGCGTGGACGGCGGTGAACCGCTTGTCGAGCAGGCCGAGCTCGGCGAGGGCGGCGGCCGGCGTGTGCCGGTGTTCGGCCACCCACGCCTCGTGCTCGGCCGGCCGCCCGGCCAGGGACACCTGCAGGCGCAGGCGGTGGGCGCGCGCATGGGTGGCCACGGCCTTGAGATACGCCAGCGGCACGGAGGGGAGACTGAAGGCGGCGATGCCCACCCACGCGCCGTCGCCCGGGAAATCCCGCGCCGCGAGCTCGCGCAGGCCGTCGACCTCGTGCAGGAATTGGTCCGGCGACGGCGTGAGGCAGCGCGACAGGACAGGATCAGGCGGCTGGCCGGGCGCCGGGCGAGCCGCCGCAGCCGGGAACAGCGCGAGCCGGAGGCCGGTGTCGCGGGCCGCGCGGAGAAGTTCGTGTGCGGCCTGCTGCGGGTCGGGCCCGGGGGTGCCGTCCGGCTGGTGGCGCAGCGCATGGAATTCGCCGACGCAGGTGATGCCGGCGAGCATCATCTCCATGAAGGCCATCCGTGCCGTGTCGTAAAGATCGGCGCCGGCCAGGCGGCTGGCGAGCGGGGTGGGCGCGGCTCCCTCGGCATGCGGCGGCGGTCCGGGCCGGCCCCGCCGCACACGCTGCCACGTTTGCGAGTGGACATTCACCATGCCCGGCAGCGCGGCCTGGCCCGCGAGGCGGCGGGCGGCCGACAGATCCGCCGGTTCGCGCGAGAAACGGGTGATGCGGCCGAGGTCGTCGGCGAAGAACGCGAGCCCCGTCTCGAACTTGTCTCCCGTGAAGACGCAGTCCGGCAGCCAGCCGGTCTCGCGGGCGGCCGGTGCCGCGGCCGCGGGCGCCGCCGGGGCGGGGTGGGGAGGGGAATGGCGACCGCTCATGACTCGAAGGCCGGAAGGTTCCAGCACATGCGATCCGGCCGCGGGGTCAATGCCGGGAAAGGCGGAGAACCGATGGCGGGTTCTCTTCGACCACAGATGACACGGATGGCCACAGATGGGACAAAACGGTCTGCTTGGATCATGGGGATATTGGCGGGAACCAGAGTAATCCGTGGTTATCCGTGTGATCCGTGGTAAGGAGGCATCCGTATTCTCCGCGCATTCCTTGCGGGGCCGCCCGGCTTCGACTAGTCTGCCATCCATGCGTTACGACGTCACCACTCCCAAAAGCGCGGCCCAAGCCGCCGCGGACGTGCAGGCTGTGGCCAAACAACACGGCTTCGGCACGCTTCATGTCTACAACCTCAAGGAAACGCTGACCGCCAAGGGCTATCCCCAGAGCAAGGAGTGCTTCATCCTCGAGGTCTGCAATCCCGCGCAGGCCAACCGGGTGCTGGGCCACGATTTTGCCATGAATGTCGCGCTGCCGTGCCGGATTTCCGTCTATGAGGACGGTGGTCGCACGAAGATCGGCATGATCCGACCCAAGGCCATGCTTGCGATGCTCTCCTCGGCGCCGGCGCTGCAGGCGGTCGCCGACGAAGTTGAAGCCGCGATGGTGCGGATCATCGACGAGAGCCGGTAGCCCGCCTGGCGGCCGTCGGAATCGGAATTCGCCACTGCGGCCTGGCCGTTTGACCGGCGGACGCGGACGCATTACCTGCGGTAGGCACGGGTTTCGCGCCCGGGCCGCCCCGCCACCCCGCCGGTCACCGCCATGCCCAAGCCGAAGGCCAGCCACCCCCTGTCCGATCCCATCTTCAGCGAACCCGTCCTCAGCGGCGGCAAGCTCACGCCGGATCCGACGTACTTCGTCGTCGCCCATCCCTCCGACGCGCCGCTCTATGCCGAGCTGGACAAGCTGCACCTGATCCAGGCGCGGCCGTTCCCGAAATCCCGGCTGGCTGATGCCGAGGTGTTTCCGCTGGCGCAGGCGCTGGGCTCGCTCGGGCCGCAAAAGGTCCAGCAGATCGGGCAGGCCGGCCGGATCGTGTTTCATGCCGTGGGCGACACGGGCGCCACCCAGTCGGTCGCGTCCCAGAACCTCGTGACCGATGCGCTGGTAGCCGAGGCGCGGGCGCCGGCCCCCGCCGACCGGCCGGCCTTCCTGTTTCACCTCGGCGACATCGTCTACAGTTTCGCCGAGTCCCAGTACTACTACGACCAGTTCTACGAGCCGTACCGCAACTACCCGGCGCCCATTTTCGCCATTCCCGGCAACCACGACGGCATGCTGCCGCCGAGTCCGGCCCCGGGCGTGACTTCGCTCGAGACTTTTCTCCGCAACTTCTGTGCGCCGCGGTTCGGCGTCAGCCCGGACGCCGTGTCGCTGCACCGCAC
>JBAIXJ010000274.1:0-2978 GCA_037916645.1 Opitutales bacterium
CGCACGGTCCGCACATCCTGCGGCTGGATCTGGCGGCCGCTGGCCCGCTCCACGAAGGCCCGCGACGGCCCCTCATTGATTGTCGTTTGATTGACCACCTGGATGTTGGTGATGTTGGTCGTCTGGCTGATCAGCGTCGTCGAGGAGCGGATGACCGTCGTCGGCCGGACCGGGTTGAGAAACCGGCCCTGCTCCACAAATACGTAGCCGCGCATCTCGAAGTCGTCGCGGCGTCGGTCATCGTCGTCGCGGTCGGCACGCTCCCGCGGCCGCAGCGGTGCCCAGCCGATGCAATCGTGGCCTTCGCGCCAGGACACCCACGCCGGCGCCCAACGCGTGTCCGGCACCCAGAACCAACCCACCCTCGAATCGAAATCCCAACGGCCGTAATGGTAGGTCGCCCATCCCCACGGTTCGGTGGTGGTCCAGTACCAGCCGGCGTCGGTGCACACCCAGTTGCCGTCGGAATACGGACGCCATCCGGGCGGCACGTCGCCCGGGACCCAGCAGCTTCCGTAGGAGCCGATTCCCTCCCACTGCCCGTAGGCGCTGAGCGGAGCGTAGAAATCGCTGTCGGCCTGAACGACGACGGCGTCCTCGGGCGGCGGAGCGGTTTCGTCGCCGGGACCCGGGGGCGGCGCGCCCTCATAAGCGGGCGCATAGGCCGGCTCCGAAGTGTACACAATGCAGCCGGCCAGCGTGCCCAACAGCGCGCCGCCCAGCGCCATGAAGGCCAGTCGGAGGGATCTTTGGGTCGGGTTCATCATTCCAAGCCTGCACGGAATTGGACCGCGGGGTGATTCATTGGGGTATCTGGGAGGCACGGATGCCCCACAAGCCGGCGGATGCAAATCTGTCATCGATTTTGCCCGCCGGCGCGGGGGCGGCCCCGCCGGACGAAGATCGACTTCCAGGGAACCGGAAGTCCCGTCTGCAAATCTGACCAAACGCACCATGCTATTTGCCGTGCCTCCCTTCAGCGTTCCGTCCGCACCACCTCCGGCGCGACTCCTGATCGCGGCCCTGCTTGTCTGTGCCGGCGCCACGGCGCCGCTTGGGGCGGCCGTCTGCTCCGAGGAGGGCGGCGCCCCGGCTCCCGCTCTGGCTGCGCCGGCCGCGACGGTCGACGTCCTCACCTACCACAACGATCTCGCTCGGACCGGCCAAAACCTGCGGGAGACGATCCTCCGCCCCGACAACGTCAACGCGGCCTCCTTCGGCAAGGTCGCCTTTTGCCGGACCGACGGGCAGGTCTACGCGCAGCCACTCTACCGCTCGGGGCTCGAGATCGGCGGCGCCCGGTACGACGTGCTGGTCGTGGCGACCGAGCACGACAGCGTCTACGCCTTCGACGCCGCCACGGGCGCGGTCCTGTGGCAGACCTCGCTGCTCGGCGCGGGCGAGGCGCCGGGCGACGACCGCGGCTGCGGCCAGATCGCGCCGGAGATCGGCGTGACGGCCACGCCGGTGATCGATCCCGCGGCCGGCGCGCACGGCGCCGTTTATGTCGTCGGCATGGTGAAGGACGCCGCCGGGCATTATCACCATCGCCTGCACGCGCTGGACCTCGTCACGGGCGCGAATCTCGCGGGGAGTCCGGTCACGATCGAGGCCGAGTGCCCGGGCAGCGGAAAGAACAGCAGCGAGGGCCGGCTCGTCTTCGACCCGGCGCAATACAAGGAGCGCACCGGGCTGCTGCTGCTGAACGGCGTCATCTACACCTGCTGGGCCTCGCACTGCGACCATCCGCCGTACAACGGCTGGATCATCGCCTACGACGCCCGGACACTGAGGCAGGCCGGCGTGCTGAATGTGACCCCCAACGGCACCGAGGGTGGCCTCTGGTCCTCCGGCGCGGCCCCGGCCGCCGACGCGGACGGCAGCTTCTACCTCGCGGTCGGCAACGGCACGTTCGACACCGAGCTGGATGAGCAGGGCTTCCCCCGAAACCGCAACTTCGGCAACGCCTTCCTGAAACTCACCGCCGCCGGGGGCGGCGTGGCGGTGGCGGACTATTTCACGATGAAGAACGTCGTCTGGGAATCCAGCGTCGACTGGGACCTCGCCTCCGGCGGCGTGCTGCGGCTGCCCGACTGCGTCGACGCCGCCGGCCAGCCGCGCCGCCTCGCGGTGGTCGCGGGCAAGAACCAGGACATCTACGTCGTGAACTGCGACCGGCTCGGGAAATTCCATCCCGACCGCAACGACATCCACCAGGAGCTCCCCAAGGCCCTCGCCGGCCAGGAATACGGCATGCCGGCGTATTTCAACGGCACCGTCTACATCGGGGCGATGGCGGACGGGATTCGCGCCTACCGCGTGACGAACGCGCGCCTGTCCGAGGCGCCGGTGTCGCAGACGGCGCACCCGTTTGGCTATCCCGGCACGACGCCCAGCATCTCCGCCGACGGGGCGGCCCATGGCATCGTGTGGGCCATCGAGCTGCGCGACACCGCCGTCCTGCACGCTTACGACGCCGGCGATCTCCGCCGCGAGCTCTACTCCAGCGACCAGGCGCCCGGCGGGCGCGACGGGATCGGCCCCGGCATCAAGTTCAGCGTGCCGACCATCGCCAACGGCCGCGTCTTCGTCGGCACCCAGTCCGGCGTGGCGGTGTTCGGGCTGCGGCGGTGAACGGTCAGAGGCCTGCCATGGCGGATGACCGGCGGCGATTGGTGATCTGGCGGGTGCCCGACATTGCCGGCGGCGGGTTCGGCCGGGTCAGGATTGTCCCTGAAAATGTTCGGAGCCTAAAGAAAACCAATACACCGCATGCCTTCCAGTCTGGTAGAGCAAGGTCGCAGCGACGAATACCGGCAACCCAAAGCCGATTCTTGCCGCCTTCAGCCAACCGCGAGTCTTCACCAGGTAAACCGGAACGCCGACAAGTGCGACGAACGCGATCAGGAATTTGAGCCCACCCGAGACTACATAACCTTTGACATGCGAGTCGTAGATACACCAGGCAAAGATCAGCG
>JBAIXJ010000275.1:0-8188 GCA_037916645.1 Opitutales bacterium
CGGGCCGCGACGCCCAGGGCCACCAGGAACAGGGCCGCGGCCTCGAAGAACGCCACCCCCGGCAGCGGCAGGCGCGCATGCGGCGCGACGCAGACGCCGAAGCTCCAGGCGGCCACCGGCGGGCCGATGATGCCGGCCAGACTCCCGAGGCTCGCCAGGACGCCCTGCACGGCGCCCTGTTCGTCGGCTGGAATCCGGCGGGTGATGAGCGACTGGGTCGCCGGCCCGGCGATGCCTCCGAAGGCGCCGACCAGGACCACCGCGTAGATCATCCAGCCCTGGGTGGCCAGGCCGTAGCCGATCATGGCCACCGCCGAGGTCACCAAACCCGCCGCCAAGCCGCGGGCCTCGCCGAGGCGCCCGAGGATCGGCCGGACGAGCCGCCCCTGCACGATCGCGGTCGCGATGCCGACGAAGGCGAGCGAGCCGCCCACCTGCCGCGTGCTCCAGCCGTAGCGGTAACCCGTGTACAGCACCCACACGCTCTGCAGCATGACCGACCCGAGCATGTACAGAAGATACATGCCGGCGAGGCCGAGGATTCCCGGGAAGCGCCGCAACATCAGGAGCGCGCCGGCGGGATTCGCGCGCCGCCACTCGAACGCGCGCCGCTTCTCCGGCGGCAGGGACTCGGGCAGGACGAACGCGCCGTACAGCCAGTTGACCACCAGGCAGCCGGCGGAGGCGAAAAACGGCAGCCGCAGGCTGAAGTGACCCAGCAAGCCGCCGAGCGCGGGACCGATCACGAAACCGAGGCCGAACGCGGCGCCGATGAGGCCGAACCCCTGCGCGCGCCGCTCCGGGGGCGTCACGTCCGCGATGTAGGCGGAGGCGGTGGCGATGACCCCGGCCGTCAGTCCGGCGATCGTCCGTCCGACGTAGAGCCAGCCGAGGCCCGGGGCGAGGCCCATCACGAGGTTGTCCACCGTCGAGCCGGCCAACGCGAGGAGGATCACCTTGCGCCGGCCGAAGCGGTCGGACAGCGCGCCGAGCACCGGCGAGGCGATGAATTGCATGAGGGCGAAGATGCCGATGAGGGAGCCGTAGGCGTTCGATCCCTCGGCGACGCGGCCGCCTTCGAACTGCGTCACCAGTCCCGGCAACACCGGGATGATGATCCCAAAGCCCAGGACCAGTAGGACAAGCGTGACGAAGATGAAGCCCAGCGCGGGCGGGCGTGCCGACGCGGGTTTCATCGCCCTGAGCCCACCCACCGGCCGCGCTTTCCTGTCCCCGTCCGCACCGCGCGCGCGGCAGGTACATCCAATCTCGGGGCGCGTGATCGCGCGGAGGAATGCGGCATGCCGGCAACGTTGTGCAGGCCGGAAAGTCCCTCAACTCGCCGCCACCGATTCGTGCCGGGGTGGGGGGAAGGACGGGCGTCCCGGCCCGCCGCCGGAGCCGGCTTAAGCCGGCGGGTAATCCAGATACGGACCGAGCCATCTCTCGGCCTCCGCCAGCGTCTGCCCCTTGCGCTGGGCGTACTCCTGCACCTGATCGCGGCCGAGCTTGCCGACGGCGAAGTATTTGGCCTCGGCGTGGTTGAAATAGAACCCACTCACGCTCGAGGCCGGATGCATGGCGAAACTCTCGGTGAGGCTGATGCCCGTCGCCCGCTCCGCGGCCAGGAGATCGAAGAGCGGACGTTTCTCGGTGTGATCCGGGCAGGCCGGATAGCCCGGCGCCGGCCGGATGCCGCGGTATTTTTCGCGGATGATCTCGGCCATGGTGAGGCGCTCGGCGCGGCCGTAGCCGCAGGCGTCGCGGGACCGCTTGTGCATGAGCTCCGCGAGGGCCTCGGCGAGGCGATCCCCCAGGGCCTTCGTCATGATCGCGCTGTAGTCGTCGTGTGCCTGCTCGAATTCACGGGCGAGTTCGGCCACCCCGTGGCCGGCGGTGACGGCGAAACCGCCGAGGAAGTCCAGGCGGCCGGATTCCTTCGGCGCGACAAAATCGGCGAGGCAGTGGTTGAACTGACCGGCGGGCTTTTCCTGCTGCTGCCGGAGAAAGCGGAAGGTCTGCGCGACGCGCGAACGGCCGGTGTCGGCGTAGACTTCAACGTCGTCGCCCACGGCGTTGGCCGGCCAGAAGGCGATGACCGCCCGGGCGGTGAAGCGCGCCTCCCGGACGATGCGGTCGAGCAGCTGGCGCGCGTCGTCGAACAGACGCGTGGCCTCGGGGCCGACGGCGGGGTCCTGGAGCAGGTCGGGAAAGCGGCCGTGCAGCTCCCACGCACTGAAGAACGGGCCCCAGTCGATGTACGGCACGATGTCCCCGAGGGGCACCGGATCGAAGGTGCGCGGGCCGAGAAACTCGGGCGCCGGGATGTCGGCCGCGCTCCAGTCGATCGCCGGATGCCGCGCACGGGCGTCGGCCAGCGGCAGCAGGGGGCGCCGGGTGCGGCGGCCCGCGAAATCCTGCCGCTGGGCCTCCTGCGCCTGGCGGACTTCGCCGACAAACGCCGGCCGGCGCTCGGGGTTCAGGAGCGAACTGACGACATTGACGACGCGGGAGGCGTCGAGGACATGGACGACCGGCCCGGCGTACTCCGGGGCGATCTTCACGGCGGTGTGCGCGGCGCTGGTGGTGGCGCCGCCAATCAGCAGGGGCAGGTTCAGACCCAGGCGCTGCATCTCGCGGGACACATGCACCATTTCGTCGAGCGACGGCGTGATCAGCCCGGAGAGGCCCACGATGTTCGCCTGCTTCTCCCGCGCGGTGACGAGGATCTTCTCGGATGGCACCATGACTCCGAGGTCGATCACCTCGTAGTTGTTGCAGGCGAGAACGACGCCAACGATGTTCTTCCCGATGTCATGGACGTCGCCCTTGACCGTGGCCATCACAACGCGGCCTTGGGGCCGCGCCTCGCCGCCGGCGGCGATCTGCCGGCGTTTTTCCTCCTCGAGGAACGGCGTGAGATAGGCGACGGCTTTCTTCATCACCCGCGCGGACTTGACCACCTGGGGCAGGAACATTTTGCCGGCGCCGAACAGGTCGCCGACGACACGCATGCCGTCCATCAGCGGCCCCTCGATCACATCGAGCGGCCGCGGGTAGTGACGCCGGGCCTCCTCGGTGTCGGCGTCGACGAAGGCGTCGACGCCCTTGACCAGGGCGTGTTTCAGGCGGGCCTCCACCGGCGCGTCGCGCCAGGCGAGGTCCTCCTTGGCCTCCTCCCGGGCGGCCCCGGTCTGGCCACTCTTGAGTTGGTCGGCGAAGGCGATGAGGCGCTCCGTCGCGTCCGGCCGGCGGTTGAGCAGGACGTCCTCGATGCGCTCGAGCAGATCGCGCGGGATCTCCTCGTAGACGCCGAGCATGCCGGCGTTGACGATGGCCATGTCGAGTCCGGCCTGGATCGCATGGTAGAGAAACGCCGCGTGCATGGCCTCGCGGACCGGGTTGTTGCCGCGGAACGAGAACGAAACGTTGGAGACGCCGCCGCTGACCTTGGCCCCGGGCAGGGTGCTTTTGATCTCCTGCACGGCGGAAAAGAAGTCGACGGCGTAGTTGTTGTGCTGCTCGATGCCGGTGGCGATGGTCAGGATGTTCGGGTCGAAGACGATGTCGGATGGCGGGAAGGCGGCCCGGTCGACCAGCAGGCGGTAGGCGCGGGTGCAGATGCGGACCTTCGCGTTGCGGTCCACCGCCTGGCCTTCCTCGTCGAACGCCATCACGACCGCGGCCGCGCCATAGCGCCGAATCAGGCGGGCGCGGCGCAGGAACTCGGCCTCGCCGTCCTTCAGCGAAATGGAGTTCACGATGCCCTTGCCCTGCAGACATTTCAGCCCAGCCTCGAGCACGCTCCATTTGGAGCTGTCGAGCATGACCGGCACGCGGGCGATCTCCGGTTCGGCCGCGATCAGGTTAAGAAACCGGGTCATGGTGGCCTCACCGTCGACCAGCGCCTCGTCGACGTTGACATCGAGCAGGTTGGCTCCGCTTTCGACCTGCTGGCGGGCGATGGCGACGGCGGCATCCCAGTCGCCGGCTTTGATCGCCTTGGCGAAGCGCGGCGACCCGGTGAGGTTGGTGCGCTCGCCGATGACGATGAAGGAAGACGCGGAGCGGTTCACGGAGGGATTCGGCGGGGCGGGCGGCGGATGCCGTCAGGCGATCTCCAGCGGCTCAAGACCGCTCAGCTGGAGCACGGACGCATCGGCGGCCGGAAGCGGGCGGGGCGGCAGGCCGGCGACGGCGTCGGCGATGGCCCTGATGTGGTCCGGCGTGGAGCCGCAGCAGCCGCCCAGCAGGTTGATCCAGCCGCGGGCGGCGAAATCGGCCAGCGTCGCCGCCATCTCGGCCGGCGTCTCGTCGTAGCCGCCGAACGCGTTGGGCAAACCGGCGTTCGGATAACAGGTGACGTAACAGCCGGCGATGCGCGCGAGCTCCTCGATGTAGGGGCGCATCTGTTTCGCCCCCAAGGCGCAATTGAGGCCCACGCTGAACGGACGGACATGGGCGATGGAATGGTAGAAGGCCGTGACCGTCTGTCCGGAAAGCGTGCGTCCCGAGGCGTCGGCGACGGTGGCGGAGACCATCACCGGCAGGCGGGTGGCGAGTTCGTCGAACAGGTTCTCGATGGCGAAGAGGGCGGCCTTGGCGTTCAGGGTGTCGAAGATGGTTTCGACGAGCAGGATCTCGGCTCCGCCCTCGACGAGGGCCCGGGCCTGCTCGTAATAGGCGGCCACCAGCTGGTCGAAGGTGACCGCGCGGTACTCCGGCCGGTTGACATCCGGCGACAGCGAGGCGGTGCGGGTGGTCGGGCCGAGCGCGCCGGCGACAAAGACGGGCCGTCCGAACTCCCGCGCCCCCCAGCGGGCCGCCTCCACGCAGATCTCCGCCGCCCGCCGATTGATCTCCGGGACCAGCGGTTCCATCCCGTACTCGGCCTGGGAGATGCGGGTGCCGTTGAAGGTGTTGGTGGCGACGATGTCGGCGCCGGCCGCGATGAAGGCGCGGTGGAACTCACCGATCACGTCGGGCCGGGTCAGGCACAGGAGGTCGTTGTCGCCGCGCAGATCGCGGGGGTGGTCGCGGAAGCGCTCGCCGCGGAAATCGGCCTCGGACAGCCGCCGGCCCTGCGCCATGGTGCCCTTGGGGCCCTCCAGTATCACGATCCGCCGCTGGAACAGGCGGTGCAGTTCGGCGATGCGCGGCTCGGGGGATGCAGGCGGGAGGGCCATGGCAAAAAATGTATCTACATATCTTGATATGATGATATGATTTTGGCAACCCGGAACTTCAGCGCCGGCGCGGGGAGGGGCAAAATCGGGAATTCGCACTTGCGGACGGCGCGGCGGACGGTTCTGATGCCGCCGTTGTTCTTTGCCTCGGTCCCAGAGACGCAGGGAAGGCCGTGAGAATCGGCCACAGTAGCGCTGCGGTAACGCATCACAGACCCCAGGCCGGCGGAGACGTCGCGGCGCGGTGTGGAATCCTCCAGACCGCGCGAGGCGACGGAACCGGCGGCAAAGCCAGTCGAGGCGCGCGCCTTGGCGAAGGCGAGGGGCGAGATGGCCCGGACGGTCCGCGGATTTGATCTGCGGGCGGAACGGGCGGGAAATGCGGAGTCCGAATATCTGCCTCGGGGAGCTCACTGCGCCGGCGCGGATGCGCGCGCCGGCGGAAACCTTCATCGCATCAATGAAGGGTGAGAGTGGAAGAGTCGGGCGCGCCGGACCGAAAGCTGCGGCCGGCGTCCAGCCCCGGGTTTCTGCTCTTGCCGTGCAATCAGCCAGAGCAGACATGAATACCCGTATCCCGGCGCGTTCTCCGCGCCATCATTCCGTTTCGCTGGCGGCCGCGGCCGCCATGCTTGCCGTGTTCGCCGGGCGCCCCGTGGGGGCGCAGGATTCGACCGAGCCGCTGCCGCTGGAGCCGGTGGTCGTCACAGCCACCCGGAACCCGGTGCCCGCCAGCGAGGTGGGGAGCAGCGTCGATTTCATGTCCGGGGCGGAGCTGGCGCGCGAACAGATCCAGTCGTTGCGCGATGCCTTGGGGGGAATCGCGGGCGCGCCGCTGGCGGCGAGCGGCGCGCCGGGAGCGGTGACGTCGCTCTTTTTGCGCGGCGCGAACGCGAACCAGACATTGTTCCTGGTGGATGGAATCCGGCTGAATGACCCGGACACCGACTATGCCGTGTGGCTCGGCGGCGCCGCCGCGTCGCCAGCCGATACCGTGGAGGTGGTCCGCGGCCCGCAGAGCACGCTTTACGGCGCCGAGGGGATGGGCGGCGTGGTGGCCGTGCAGACGCAGAAGGGGAACGGCGAACCGTCGGCGACGGTTGCACTCGAGGGAGGCTCCTTTGGCACGATCCGGGGCAGTGTCGGCGCGCAGGGTGCCCGGGGCGCCTGGGGCTACAACGTCTGGGTGCAGGATGGCACCACGGACAACCAACGCCCCAACAACCGGTTCACCGACACCACCTACACCTTGCGCCTGGATCGAACGGTCAATGAGAAGCTTTCAGTCGGCCTGACCTGGCGTGGCTTCGTTGGCCGGTTCGGATCCCCAGGGGACCGATTCACCAACGATCCGGACAATCAGGATCGCGAGCAGAACCAACTCGCCACGCTGTTTGGCGAATTCAAGGTCTCGCCGGCCTGGTCCGGCCGGGTGACACTCGGCGGCCAGGACCGGCGCTTCGTTTCGACCAACCCGACCCCCGGCCAGCCCACGGAGATCACGGCCGTCGTCAACCGCCGGGCCGTCCTGGACTGGCAAAACACGATCCAGGCCGGCAGCGACCAGCGGATCACCGCCGGGCTCACGGCGGAGCGCAGCCACACGCGCAACGACGGCTTCGGTGACATCAATCGGAGCCAGTCGCTGCTGGCGTTTTTTGCCGAGGACGAATGGACGCCGGCGCCCAACGTTTTCCTCACGGGCGGCCTCCGCAGCGACGATCACGACACCTTCGGCCGCACCACCACGGGGCGGGTGACGGCGGCGTGGCTGATCCGCCCGCGAACGCTCAAGGTGCGCGCCAGCTACGGCACGGCCTTTCGCGCGCCCGGCTTTCTGGATCTCTACGGACAGTCGGCCTACTACCAGGGCAATCCCCATCTCCAGCCCGAGCATTCGCGCGGCTGGGACGCCGGGGTGGACTATTACCTGAGGGAGAATCGCGGCACGATCAGCGCGACGTGGTTTGAAAACCGGTTTCGCGACCTGATCGTTTATGATTTCTCCGTATTCCCGGGCACCACCGCCAACGTCGACCGCGCCCGCACCCGGGGACTGGAGCTGTCGACCCGCGCGCGCTGGCGCCCCGGCGGCGAGGTCCGGCTGGCGTACACCTATCTCGAAGCCGAGAACCTCACCCAGGGAATCCGGCTGCTGCGACGTCCCCGCCACCTGTTGGCGCTTGGACTGGACCAGGATCTGGGCGCGGGATTCAGCCTCGGTGCGGGCGTCCAGTATGTGGCGGACCGCCAAGATGTGGATCCGGTCACCTTCGGGACCATCCAGACCCCGGACTACAGCGTGGCACGAGTCTACGCCGCGTGGGCGGCCGGACCGCGGGTGACGGTGAAGCTCCGCTGCGAAAACGCGCTCGACAAACACTACGAGCCGGTGGCCGGCTACCCGGCCCTCGGCGCTGCCATTTATGGCGGCGTCGAGGTCAAATTCTGAGGTCCCCGGCGGCGACGCAGGCCGACGTGAATTAGGACCGGCATAAGGCGGAAACGCTTGAATCGACCGCGACGCCGCGCGCGGCGTCGGGGATCACCAAGGGCTCCAGCCGGAATAGTCCGTCACGATGGTTTCGACCCAGCGCAGCGGACGGTGGGCATGCAGCCAGGCGGCCAGACGGTGCCAAAGACGAGTTGTTTTCATGTGGGGCTCCCTCCTTTGAAACCGGACCGGCCGCACACCGCGGGGTTCCGACGGCGATCCAGGAAATCCGACGTGGGAGGCTAGGCGTAGCTGATGGCGGGTTGACCGTAGACGGCCCGGGCGGTGAGAAAGAAGTCGGCGAGGGTGAGGGCCGGTTTCAGATCGGGGCACAGCTCCGTGAGCAATGACCGCAGATATTCGCGGGCGCGGGCGATGCGACTCTTCACGGTCCCCACATTGATGCCCAGGGCCCGCGCGATCTCCTCGTACGACAGGTCAAGGACGTTGCGCATGATAAGGATTTCGCGGTGCTTGTGATCGAGGCGCTCCATGCAGGCCGCGACCA
>JBAIXJ010000276.1:0-7749 GCA_037916645.1 Opitutales bacterium
GCCAGTCGATGAGCTTCTCCTTCACCATGTCGATGGAGAACTTCAGCGCGGCCATGGCGGTGCGCTTGCCGTTGCGCGTCTGGAGCATGTAGACGCGGCCGTCCTCGATCGTGAACTCGAAGTCCTGCACGTCCTTGAAGTGCGCCTCCAACGTGGCGCGGATGCGCTCGAGCTCCTTGAACGCCTCGGGGAGGTGGTCCTTGAGCTGCCGCACCGGCTCGGGGGTGCGCACGCCGGCGACGACGTCCTCGCCCTGCGCGTTGATCAGGAACTCGCCGTAGAACTCCTTGGCGCCGTTGGCGGGGTTGCGGGTGAAGGCGACGCCGGACCCGGAACGGTCGCCGGTGTTGCCGTAGACCATGGCCTGGACGTTGACGGCCGTGCCCCACTCGTGGGGGATGTTGTACTTGCGGCGGTAGACGATGGCGCGGTCGTTCATCCACGAGCCGAAGACGGCGCCGATCGCGCCCTGGAGCTGGTCCCACGGGTTGGCCGGGAAGTCGTGGCCGGTGCGCTCCTTCACCAGCGCCTTGAAGCGGACGACGAGTTCCTTGAGGTCGGCGGTGTTGAGCTTGGTGTCCTCGAGGTCGGGGTTGCCGTAGCGCTCCTTCTTCAGGCTGCCGATGACAACCTCGAACGGCTCGTGGTCCTCGCCCGCGCGCTTCTGCACGCCGAGGACGACGTCGCCGTACATCTGCACGAAGCGGCGGTAGCAGTCCCACGCGAAGCGCTCGTTGGCGGTCTTGCGCGCCAGCGCGGCGACGGTCTCGTCGTTGAGGCCGAGGTTGAGGATCGTGTCCATCATGCCCGGCATGGAGTCGCGCGCGCCGGAGCGGACGGAGACCAGCAGCGGGTTGGCGAGGTCGCCGAACTTTTTGCCGGTCTGCTCCTCGATCGTCGCGACGCCGGCGCGCACCTGCGCGTCGAGCGCGGCCGGGTAGGTGCGCTTGTTGGCGTAATAGTACGTGCAGACCTCCGTCGTGATCGTGCAGCCCGGAGGCACGGGGAGGCCGATGCGGCACATTTCGGCGAGATTGGCGCCTTTGCCGCCGAGGAGCGGCTTCATGGAACCGGCGCCGTCGGTCTTCCTGCCGAACAGGTAGACGAATTTGGGGGCCTTGGCGGCCGCGGGTTTCTTCGCGGCGGCCGATTTCTTGGCTTTGGCTTTAGCGGGCATGTTCGTGAACGGTTGGAAAAAGGGTCACCGGGCGGCGGCGGGCCGGCGGCGTCCGCCGGCCGGGCGATCCTGCGGGACGTGGTCCCCGCGCCGCGGAGCGGCGCTCCTCGCAACGGCGGTCTTCGGAAGGCACATGGGCGGGCGGCGGAGGAAGCAGGATCAAGTCGATGAAAGCCGCCATCGCAATCGGCCGGGCATACCCTGTCAACGACGGAGAGCAGCCATTCGCAGGGATACTTGGAGGGATTCCGGCCGGTAATCGGGCGCGCCCGCGGATCGCCGCGGCCCCGGCAAACCGATGGCGGATCCGCCGCCGGCGGAATGGTGGAAGCGGCCCGCCACAAGCAGCTTCAGCAGCCGGCCGGACGGAGGGGGCGGCCGGCGGGTGGCGGGTCTACTTCTTCCGCTCCGACCGCTGGAAGTTGAGCACGGCGCGGCCCATCTGGAGCGCGAGCCAGAACACCGCGGTCAGGCACGACGCGGTGACCGCGCCCCAGACCCATATGTTGACCGGATCGTTCGACGGCACGTGGTCGCGCAGCACCCAGGTGAAAAAGGCGAACACCAGCAGGGTCAGGGCGGCGTCGACCGCGGCCGAGCTGCGGCGGGCGGGCTTAGGTTCCGGCGAATCCATGGCGCAGAACTAGATCCATGGCGCCGCGTTTGTCCAATCGTTTTGCGCCCGACGGGGTTCCCTGGCGGCCCGGGCCTCCGGCCGGTGGATTTGGGATTCCATTTCTTGGGGCGGGGACGCCCGCGCCCCACGGACAAGGTCGAGTCATCAGCCGGGAGAGTCGAGGCGCGGCGCTGCGGTCGGGACGAACGCCTCCACCGCATCCGCGCCGAGGATGGGCCGCATCCGCCCGCCGTGGCGGCGGAAGATGGAGAGCATCGCCGCGTTGTCGGACTGGACCTGGCCGTAAAGGTGGCTCATGCCGCGGAGGCGGGCGATCCGGAGCAGGCGCCGCAGGAGCGCCGTACAAATGCCGAGGTTGCGCTTGGTCTCGCGCACCACGAACGCCATTTCGGCCGACCGGCCGTCGGCGTCGAGCAGGTAGCGGCCAACGGCGTGCAACACCTCCTCGCCATCGGCCGCCGGCTCGAACACCCCGAGCGCCACATCGCGCGCCTGGTCGACGCCGACGAGGCGGCGCGCCCGCTCGGGGGTCATCTCGGAAATGTGATAACCGTAGCGCTGGCGGATGGTCTCCTCGGTGTGCGAATTGAAAAAGGAGATGAGCCGGCCCTCGTCGGCCGGGCCGAGGGGACGGATGACGTGCGGCCGTCCGCCGAACGGCAGCGCCTGCGGATCGAGCGCGTGGGGATCCGCCACCGGCGGCGGCGCGGCGGGGAAGGCGCGATGCGGATCGAACGCCAGCGGGGACGCGGGCCGCGACGGCGGCGCGCGCCGCGAGCGCCGGCGGGGCGCTCGGGATTTTCCCACGGCGCGACGCTTCCGCGGTGCGCTGGACTTTTTTTTATTAGGCATGGGCCGCCGCTGCGTTACCAAAACTAAGCCACGTTAACGCGCTGGATGGCAACCGTCTGCGCGTGCATTGCCGACCAGTGTGCGGATATTGCCGGACCGTCCGGCAAACTCGAGCCCGGAAACGGCGTTACGCATTGCCTGGTGCCGGCCGCGGGAGCATTTTCACGCCGGTCATTATGGACTCAGGCGATTCTCCAGGGCGCCGAAGCCGTGTGATGGTCGATCAGTTGACGCGCACGTCCGTTTATCGCGACTTCGAGCGTGCCTTTCGGGATCTCACCGGGCTGCCGTTGCGCCTCCGCCCGCTCGAGGCGTTTGACCGGCCGCCGGCCGCGGGCCCGTGCGAGAATCCCTTCTGCGCCGTGCGGGCGGCGGGCCATCCGCTGGGCGCCGCGTGCCTGCCCCGCGAGCTGGCGGTGCGGGAGATCGCCGGGCTGCCGGTGCGGACGCTGGAGTGCCCGGCCGGGCTCGCGGACGCCGCGGTGCCGGTGCGCCTCGGACCGCAGCAGATCGGCTATCTGCACACGGGCCAGTTTCTGCAGCGCCGGCCCGCGCGCGCCGGGATCGGCCGGACCCTGGCGCGGCTGACGCCCGCGGGGACCGCCGCCGAGCGCGCGCGCCTCGGGGAGGCCCTGCTCCGGGCGCGGGTGCTGACCGAGCCGCAGCAGGAGGCGGTGCTCCGCCTGCTGGCTGTCTTCGCCCGGCACCTGGCCGCCCAGTCGGCGCAATGCGTCATCCCGGAGACGCGGCCCGATCCGCCGGTGATCGCCCAGGCGAAGGCGTTCATCGCCGCGCACCAGCATGAGGACCTGACGCTCAGCATGGTGGCGCAGACGGTGCACATGAGCGCGTTCTATTTCTGCAAGATGTTCAAGCAGGCGACGGGTCTGACCTACACCGACTACCTGGCGCACATGCGCGTGGAGAAGGTGAAGCAGATGCTGCGTGAGGACGGGCGACCGGTCAGCCAGGCCGCCTTTGCCGCGGGCTTCCAGTCGCTCTCGCAATTCAACCGGGTCTTCCGCCGGGTGGCGGGCGAGGCGCCCACGGTCTACCGCGCGCGGATCCGGCCGGCAACGCCGGCGTGACGCCGCCGTGCGGCGGCGGCGGTCAGGCTGCCCGGATGGCGGGGCCCGACGGACGCGCGCGCCGCACGCGCGGCTGGCGGCGCAGGGGCGGGGGACGGCGGCGTTTGCCCGTCACGAGTCCCGCCCGGGCCCGCCGGCACGTGCCGCGGCAGAGATCGCAGAAGACCTGGAGTTCGTGCTGGGCCAGAAAGTGGAAGGCGATCTGCACCTCCTCGAGAATCCGCTCCTGGCCGGCCGCCGGCAGGTTCGCGGTCTTGTCGAGCGCCTGGGCGGCGATGGCGAGCACGGCCTGTTCGCCGGTCTGGTAGTACGGGACCAGCGGGTTGCGGCCGCAGGGGCAGGTCTCCGGGAGCGAGCCGGTGAGCAGCGGGTGCCGGGCGAGCCAGCGCCGCGGGGTCCGGGAGTGCAGGGCGGCGAAGAACGCGTCGAGCGTCTGGTCCATCATGAACACCAGGGTGTCCGGATTGCCGAGCGCCGACGCCGTGGGTTCATCCCGCAGCAGCACTTCCCAGCACGCCTTGATGATGGGTCGGAGCCGGACGAACTGCTGCAGAAACGGTCTCTTCATCGTGGCGCAATATGCCACACGCCCCCCGGGGCGGCACTGCATCGATTGCCCAAGCCTGCGCATCGGTTGCCGGCGCCGACGGCCGGCGGATCCGGGAGTCGGGGGCAAGATTCGCGCAGGCTTTTGGCTCGGCGGACGGGGCGCCTTCCGGTACGGTGGCGGCGGTGGCATGAGGCCGGAACTTGTCTTCCATACCGAGGGCTTTGCCGCGGGCCCGGACCTGGCCGCGGTGGCCTCGCGGCGGGCGGATGTCCTGCTGCGGAAGGCCGGGGGCATCGCGCGCATCCGGGTCGTGGTCCTCTTCGAGAAGCTGCCGAGCGGCGCCGGTTGCTACGCCGCGCGCGCCCGGGTCGACGGGGTGGGGGGCGAAACCGCCGTCACCGAGGTCGCCCACGATCCCGACGCCGCCATCCTGCGGGCCTTCCTGCGCCTTGAGCACGTCCTCGGCGGCGGGCTGGCGGCCGCCGCGGCGCCCCGGGCCGGATGACGGCCCACCGCGCGGCAATTGGTGAGTCAACTTCTGCAAGAAATGCGGAGCGCGCCGGCCGTCCCTCCCGTACAGTCTTCGCCGAGAATCCCTCCGCACCATGTCCGTCATTCCGCTCACCCTCAGCATCAGTCTGTGTCTGGTCTTCACCTTCGTGGTGTTCTTCCTCCGCGAGCAGGCGCGCCGCTCCTTCAGCAGCGTCGAGCGCGAATCCCTGCTGCCCCTGGCCGGCGAATCCTCCCGGCCCGCGACGGGACGCCGCGCGGCGGTGGAGCGCACGGAAGCCTGACCGGGGCCTGAAGGCCGACCGGGCGGGTCTGTCCGGTCACGCCGGCGGGGGGCTTCGCCACTTTCCCCTCCATGACCGACCGCAAGATCACGATTGAGTACAACGACGGGGTCGTCCGCCGCTTCCTGCTCGCGGCGGTCCTCTGGGGCGCCGTCGGCATGCTCGCGGGCGTGCTGATCGCCGCGCAGCTGAACTTCTGGCCCCTGAACTTCAACCTGCCGTGGCTGACGTTCGGCCGGCTGCGGCCGCTGCACACCAACGCGGCCATCTTCGCCTTTGTCGGCAACATGATGTTTGCCGGCATCTACTACTCGACGCAGCGGCTGGTGAAGGCGCGCCTCGCGAGCGATTTCCTCTCGGAACTGCATTTCTGGGGCTGGCAGGCGATCATCGTCGCGGCGGCCGTGACCCTCCCGCTCGGCCTGACCCGCGGCAAGGAGTACGCCGAGCTGATCTGGCCCATCGACATCGCCGTCGCGGCCATCTGGGTGGTGTTCGCGGTCAACTTCTTCTGGACGCTGGCGCGGCGCAACGAGCCCAGCCTGTACGTCGCGCTCTGGTTCTACATCGCGACGATCGTGACCGTGGCGATGCTCTACATCGTCAACCACCTCTCGATCCCCACCGGCTGGCTGCACAGCTACCCGGTGTTCGGCGGCGTGCAGGACGCGCTCGTGCAGTGGTGGTACGGGCACAACGCCGTGGCATTCTTCCTCACCACGCCGATCCTCGGCATCATGTACTACCTGGTGCCGAAGGCGGCGGAGCGGCCGGTGTACAGCTACCGGCTCTCGGTCATCCATTTCTGGTCGCTGGTCTTCGTCTACATCTGGGCCGGGCCGCACCACCTGCTCAACACGGCGCTGCCGGGCTGGCTCCAGGCGCTGGGCATGACCTTCTCGCTCATGCTCTGGGCGCCGTCGTGGGGCGGCATGCTCAACGGCCTGCTCACGCTGCGCGGCGCGTGGGACCGGATGCGCACCGACCCGGTGCTCAAGTTCCTCGCCGCCGCCGTGACCTTCTACGGCATGGCGACGTTCGAGGGCCCGCTGCTCGCGATCAAGTCGGTCAACGCCCTCGCGCACTACACCGACTGGATCATCGGCCACGTCCACGGCGGGACGCTCGGCTGGAACGGCTTCATGGCCGCGGCCATGTTCTACTGGATGGTCCCGAAGCTGTGGGACCGGCCGCTGCACTCGCCGGCGCTGGCCAACCTGCACTTCTGGCTCGGGCTCACCGGCATCCTGCTCTACATCTCCGCGATGTGGACGAGCGGCATCACCCAGGGGCTGATGCTCAACGCCACCACGGAGGGCGGCACGGTGCTCGCCTATCCGAACTTCCTCGACACGCTGACCACCATCCGGCCGATGCTGCTCATGCGGGTGGTGGGCGGCGGCCTCTACCTCACCGGCTTCCTCCTTCTGGCCTACAATCTCTGGCGGACGATCGCCGGGGCGCAGCCGGTCAACGGCGCGATCGAGGTCTACGTCGAGGAGCGGCCCGCCCCCCGGCTCGGCGTGCGCGGCACCCTGCTCGGCGCCCCGATGCTCTTCAGCGCCTGCGGCCTCCTGTTCGCCTGCGTGTGGCTGTTCGGCAGCGGGATGCTCAACCTGCTCGGACTGTTCGGCACCATCGTGTTCGTGCTGCTCGCCATCGCCCACTTCCAGGCGCGGGCGCGGAAGTGGGGCGACTGGTACGACCGGCTGCTCGTCAACGCGACGCCGTTCACCGTGCTGACCTTCCTCGCCGTCGCCGTCGGCGGCCTCATCCAGATCATTCCCACGGTCCTGGTCGACAAGGCGGCGAACGTGGAGGACCGCCTCGAGGTGCCGTACACGCCGCTCGAGCTCGCCGGCCGCGATCTCTACGTCCGCGAGGGCTGCTACCTCTGCCACTCCCAGATGATCCGCACCCTCGTGCCCGACGTGCTGCGCTACGGCGACTACTCGCGCCTCGGCGAGTCGATCTACGACCATCCGTTTCAGTGGGGCTCGAAACGCACCGGGCCCGACCTCGCGCGGGAGGGCGGCAAGTACCCCGCGGCCTGGCACTACGATCACATGCTGGACCCGCGCTCCACCTCCGTGGGCTCCATCATGCCGCGGTATCCCTGGCTGTTCGCGCAGGACACCGACACGGCCGTCCTGAAAAAGAAGATCGACGTCCTCCGGACCCTCGGGGTGCCGTATCCGGCGTGGTCGGCCGCCGACATTGCGGCATCCGTGACGGCCCAGGAGCGCCAGATCGCGCAGGAGCTGCGCGCCCAGGAGCGCCTCGTCGCCCCGGAGAAGGAGATTGTGGCGCTGATCGCCTACCTCGAGAAGCTGGGCCGGTCGGTGCCGGTGACGCCCGGGGCCGTGGCGGCCAAGACGGAAAAGTACCAAGTCTCAAGTAACAAGTAACAAGTACCAAGACCCCTGACTGCCTCGTCCCTCAGTCCCTGCCTTACTCACTCCCTTCCCCCCTTATTCTCCCACTCTCTCATTCTCCTATTCTCTGATTCCGTCCTCCTCCGCGCATGTTTGACCGCATCATCTACGCCGACTGGCACGTCGTGTTTCCCGTGGTCGCCTTTCTCGCGGCCGCGGGGCTCTTCGCGGCGATGAGCTGGCGCGCGCTGCGCATGAAGCGGCCGGATGTCGACC
>JBAIXJ010000277.1:0-4912 GCA_037916645.1 Opitutales bacterium
GCGACCTCGAGGGCGCTGCGGCCGAGGGCCGCCCCGACCTTGGGCTGGCGGGCCCGCGCCACGCTGTCGACGAAATGGCCGAGCTCGATCGCCAGCGGCTCGCCCTTCTCGATCGGGATTTCGTGCACCGGAATCGAACTCGCGTCGCCCGGCTTCACGAGGCCGATCTTCAGCTTCAGGCCGTAGGCGATGAGGTCGCTCTTCTTCACCAGGTGGCCCTTCTGGTTCATGAAGTCCAGCGACAGGTAGGCGTTGTCCTGGAAGACCCGGATCTCGCGGTTCTTCTTCAGGCTGAGCCGGCTCGCGCTCAGGTTCGCCACGCAGCCGTCCTCGAACTCGATGCGGGCGTTGGCGATGTCCTCGGTCTTCGAGAGCACGTTGATGCCGACGCTGTCGAGCCGGCGGATCGGCGCCTTCACCAGCGCCAGCACGATCCCGATGTCGTGGATCATGAGGTCGAGGACGACGCCGACCTCGGTGCCGCGCGTCTGGTAGGGCGCGAGGCGCTCGGCGGTGATGTAGCCCGGATGCGTCACCGTTTTTTCCAGGAAGCTCATCACCGGGTTGAAATGCTCGACGTGCCCGACCTGGACGAGCCGCCCGTGCTGCTGCGCCGCGGCCAGCACCTGCGCCGCCTCCTCGAGCGACGCGCAGAGCGGCTTCTCGATCAGGAGGTGGCAGCCGCGGGCGAGCAGCGGCAGCGCCACCGCCGCGTGCCGGTCGGTCGGCACCACGACCGAGACCGCGTCGCACGCCGCGGCCAGCTCCTCCAGCGTGGCGAACCGGCGGCACCCGTGTTGCGCGCAGACCGCCGCCGCGCGGGCGTCGTCCACCTCGCAGATGCCGGCGAGCTCCGCCCCCGGAAGGGAGGCGTAGATGCGCGCGTGGTGCTGGCCGAGCGCGCCGACGCCGACGACGCCGCAGCGGACGCGGCCGCCGGCGTGGACGGCTGTTTTGGGTTCTGCGTCTTGGGTCTTGGGTTCAGGCATTGGGTGGAGCGGGATTGCTTTCGGTTTTCTCAGCGTCGAACCCAAGACTCAAAACCCAAAACTCAAGACTGCTGCGGCCCGCGCCTACGCGGGCCGCAGCACGCCGTCGTGCAGCAGCAGCGGGCGGTCGCATTTGGCGGCATGCTGCGGGTTGTGGGTCACCAGCACCAGGGCGGCGCCCTGTTCGCGCCCGGCCCCGAGGAGGAGGTCGATCACCAGGTCGCCCGTGCGTTCGTCGAGGTTGCCGGTGGGCTCATCCGCCAGCACGACCTGCGGCCGGTTCATCAGCGCGCGGGCGATGGCGACGCGCTGGCACTCGCCGCCCGAGAGCTGGGACGGGAGGTGGTGGGCGCGTTCGGCCAGGCCCATCCGGTCGAGCAGCTCGCCGGCGCGCTGGCGGTCGGCCGCGCCCACCCGCCCGAGCATCCGGCGCGCCATGAGCACGTTGGCCCGCGCGTCCAGCTCCGGGATCAGGTAATACGCCTGAAACACCATGCCGACGAACCGCGCCCGCAGCCCGGCGAGGCTGCCGGGGTTCACCCCGCTCACCCGGGCGCCGGCCCACTGGATCTCGCCGGCGTCGGGCGCGTCGAGGCCCGCGAGCAGGTTGAGCAGCGTCGTCTTGCCCGACCCGGATTCGCCGCGGATGCTCACGGCCTCGCCCTCCGCCACGAGCAGGTCGGCGCCGCGCAGGACCTCGATCACCCGGTCGCCGCTGCGGTAGTCCTTGCGCAGGCCGGCGGCCTTGAGCACCCCGTGGTGGTTGTTCGGCCGCTCACTCACTGCGCAGGGCCTCCACGGGTTTGAGGCGCGCCGCGCGCCACGCCGGGAGCAGGCCGGCCAGGGTCGCGATGACGATCGCGCTGGTGATGATGATGACGAAGTCGCGGGCCGAGTAGCTGGCCGGCAGGTTGGAGAACTGGTAGAACCGCAGCAGGGCCGCCTCGCTGTGCGTGAGCCGGGCGAAGGCGTGGACGACGTCGTTGCGGAAGGCGAGCGCCGTCACCGCCAGGGCGATCCCCAGCAGCGTGCCGCTGACGCCGATGAAAAACCCCTGCACGCAGAAGCAAACCGCGACCTGCCGCGGCCGGGCGCCGAGCGCGCCGAGCACGCCGATCTCCTTCGTCTTGCGCACCACCGACGTCAGCAGCGAACTCGCGATGGAGAACGACGCGACCAGGATGATGAAGAGGATGATGAACATCAGCATGTTCTTCTCCAGCTGCAGCACGAAGAGGAAGTCGCGGTTGCTCTGCAGCCAGGAGACGGCGTGGAAGTCGCCGCCGAGGAGCGCCGCGGCCTTCGCGGCGGACTCGTCCGGATCCTCGCCGGGCTTGAGGCGGACGCTCACGCCGTGGACCCCCCGGCCCAGGCCGTAGAGGTCCTGCATCGTGCGGAGCGTGCAGATGACGGTGTTGGAGTCGACCTGGTTCCAGCCGGTCTCGAAAACCCCCGCGACCCGCACCTGCCGGGGCAGCAGGATCTCGTCGCGCTTCAGCCGCTCGAGCAGGAGGGGCGAATAGACGTCGACGTTCTGGCCCACGTGCGCGCCCAGCGAGGCCGCCAGCTCCGAGCCGAGGAAGACCGAGTCGTCGTCGAGGTCCTCCACCCGGCCCACGACCATGAAGCTCGCCAGCGGGACGACGCGCAGCTCACGCTCCATGTCGACGCCGAGCAGGTAGGGAAACGCGGGCCGGTTGCCCGCTTGCAGCATGGCCATGCCCTGCGCGTAGGGCGCCACGGCCGCGACCCCGGGCAGCGTCTGCAGCTTCCGCATCACCTCCTCCTGGTCGTACATGATGCCGCCGGTCTCCACGCGCACGTCGCCGTAGGTTTCGACGATCTTCCGCCGGAGCTCGTCGCCGAATCCGTTCATCACGCTGAGGACGACGATCAACACCGCCACGCCGAGCATGACCCCGGCGACGGACGCCAGGGTGAAGAACGCGACCCGCCGCCCCGTCGGGAAGAGCTGCTTCAGCGCGAGATAGAGATACCAGGGCATGGGGCGCTCAATCCGCCGGAAACGCGAGGACTCGGCTGGTGCACATGGACGAAAGTCGTCCTCTTAAGCCCCATCCGCCGCCTGATCGCAAGTGTCGAATCAGCGCGCGCGGCGCGGCGCGAGGCGACTCGGGCTAGTAGCGAGGTTTGCAGGCCGCCAGCTTCAGCCTTCGTCCCGCTCCAGCGGGACTTCGGCCGACAGGCGCTGGCGCCGAATCCGGATCCCGAATCGGCGCCTGCATGCAGGCGATCTACAAACCGAGGATGACGCGACTAAACCGGAGCCGGGGTTCCATCGCGGCGCCTCCGGTGCCACGTCACTGCTGATCGTCGCGCCGTTCCTTCTTCGGCGGCGGGCGTTTCTCCTCGCGCGGCGGCGGCGGGGCGCGGCGCGCCTCGGGCGGCGGCGCCATCGGTTCCACGCGGCGTTCGGGTTGCACCGGCGCGCGGACCGGCGGAGCCACCGGCTCGACCCTTCGCACGGTCTGCGCCGGCGTGGGCTCGGTGTGCGTCGGCACCGGGATGGCGGGCTCCGCCCGCGGGACGGGAGCCGGCGCCGGCTCGAACACCCGCGGTTCCGCGGCCGGGACGCTGGCGCGGCGGTTCTCGCGCCGCGACGGATTCGGGGACGGCGTGGCCGTGGGCGAGACGAATCGCCGGCGGTTCTGCACGACTGTCGCCTCCGTGCGCCGGCGGATTTCCGTCACGGGCCGCGGCTGCACCTGCCGCCCGCTCGCGCGGGCCACCGCCGCCACCTCGGGGCCGCGGCGGGTGACGCGCAGATTCGCGGAGAACTGCGCCGCAACGTCGGGTTGGGATCGGAAGCGGGCCACCTCGGCCGGCCGCACCGGATCGAGGAACTGCCGGCGGGGCACGACAATGTAGTTGCGCGGCGCGACGGTCGCCGCGCGCGCGGCGAAGAATCCGCCAGCCGGCGGCAGCGGCGCCCAGCCCACGTAGTCATCGTTGTCGCACCACGACACCCACGCGGGGGCCCATTGGGTGCCGGGCACCCAGCACCAGCCGAGCCCGGGATCATCGAACCAGCGGCCGTAGTGATACGTGGCCCAGCCCCAGGGTTCGTCGCTCTGCCAGTACCAGCCGCCGTCCGTCGAAATCCATGAACCGTCCTCATACGGCTCCCAATCGGAGCCCACGTCGGACGGAATCCAGCACATCCCGTAGCCCGCCACCGTTTCCCAGCGTCCGTACGGGCTCAGCGGTCCGTAGAAGTCGCCGTCAGACTGGACCACTACGTACCCGTCGCCGGGCGCGCCGGTCTCGCTGTAATAGCCCGCGGTCTCGGCCACGCAGCCGGCCAGGACCGGCAGGAGCGCGAACCCCAGCCACGCGGGGACATTCATCCCGAAAGGGTGTTTCGTGTTCATGGCCTCCTCCTCCTTTCGTTCCGGGCATCTCGACGCCCCGGACCCCTTGGGCGGGACCGGCCCGCCTCGATGCCATGGAGTCAGTTTGTGTTGCAGAGCATGGACCGGCCGGCGCGACGCCAGTTCGAAAATCGCCCAAGTTTTTCAACCCGTTGGCGCCAATGCTGTCCGACGTTTTTTTCGGGTCACGCCGATGCAGAACCGCGCCCTTGGCCTACGCTTCCGAAACGCGAAAGTGCACCCGGGCTGCAGGGCGACCACCCGAGGCTGGGGCGCCAATCCACTCTGGCGTTCGACGGCTGATGCTTCAGGCCGCACTCAGGCTCGCCGGAGGCCATGGCCCGCTGTGACCAAACGCCCCCCCGCCAACTGCCGCCATGGCCCGGTGGACGCAGCCCCAACGGCAAACGCGGTCGTCGGACGCAGACATTCCAATCATCAGGGCTGCGCTTCCGTCTTCCGGTTGTGGTCGTCGGTGGCAGGCGTCTGGTCCTGGTTGTCATGGCCCGCCTCCTTGTGCTCCTTCGGTGG
>JBAIXJ010000278.1:0-1919 GCA_037916645.1 Opitutales bacterium
GGTTAAGGATTGGCTGTCGGCGTGGACGGCAGTACGCGCTCGAGCTGGATGTAGAGCGTGTATTTGCCCTGCAGCTGGTTGTTGGCGAGGGGCCCGTCGTCGTCGTTGAATTCCTCGGGGATCACGATGGCGGCCTTGTCGCCGAGGGCGGCCTCGACGTTGCCCCGGGTCAGGATCAGGCCATGGGGCCGGTAGACCACCTCGAGCGCGGAGAGCAGGTTGCTGTACTGAACCTCGACGCCGATCGGCCGGGTTTGGTCTGACCGGTAGGTTGTGCCCAACGCCATGGAGGTCTTGCTGCCGTCGTTGTCGGTTGCGTCGATCGAACCGGCAAACGGATAGAACAACCCGTTGCCCACGTCCTTCGAAGACTTGCCGAGCTGCTCGGTGCCCCGCGGCGAGGTCCACCAGTCGCACCACAATTGCCAGGCGCCCGCCTCGGGCGCATCCCATTCGAAGATGACCGGCGCGATCTCGAGGTAATCGCCCTGCGACGCGAGGTCGCCCTCCCACACGAGCAGCGGGAAGCGATCCGGGGTCGCGGCGACCCCGGGCTGGGCGCCGATGATGGCGCTGCTGGGCACAAAGTCTCCCGTCTGGATGCCGCCGCGGTCGCTCGCAGTGCCGGCCTGGATCCGATCCGGGAATCCGTTCGTGTCGCCCATGACCTTCGTGCGGAGGCACTGGATCTGGGACGGTTCCATGTATTCGTTGGCGTGCGCTTCGTGGCGGTTGATTCCGCCGGCAGTGCCGAACGTGGCGCCGTCCCGTCGGTTCTGTTCTGCGGTCAAGTGGGATGGCTGGGAGGATGAAGTGCTGCCCGGGCCGGGGCCAATATGGCTCTGCGTGGTCGTCGTCAAGGAGCTGACAAACGGCGGGATTGTGCCCACATAGGCGCCGGCGAAGATCTCGTCGTGCTTGCCGTCGGTCTGGAGCGGGTTGTCCAGCGTCTCGTGCACGCACTCCACGCCGAGGAACACCACGCGGAACCGGTCGCCATACACGGTGACGTCGGCCCACGCATTGCCGTAGCGCAGCTCCTCGCCGTCCGGGGTCGTGTAGCACGGCGCGACCCGCACTGTGCCCTTGCCCGGCGCCACGTCCGTCAGCGTGGTCGCACTCCCGGTCACGAGCACGCCCTCGGGTTTGCCGGTGGTGATGAAGACGCGGAATTTGGTCGCGTAGGGCGGCGCCTTCCAGCTCACGCGCACCCGGCCCGAACCCGCCTGGGTGGCGGCCAATCCGGTCACGGTGCCGGGCTGGGGCGGATTCGTCCAGACATAGTCCGCCGAGCCCACGCTACCATCGGTGTGCCGCACCACCACGCGGTAGGTCGTGTCGGGCGGGACCAGGGCCGACTCGTGCACCGAGGTGTCCTTGAGATCTGTTCCGATCTGGACCCAGGTGCCGTCCTGTTCCCGGTAGACATCGAACCCCGTCCAGTCGGCGGCCTGCCAGGAGACCAGGTGCGAGGCCGCATCGCCATCACAGGTGACCGAAAGGTCGGTCGGCGGCGGACCCACGGGGGCGGCGCCGAGCTGCCGGGACAGGGCGGCGGCCTGCGGCGCCGTATTCTGCTTCGCCGTGGGGACCGTCGCGGTGCCCGCGGCCGCGGCCCTGGCCGGGGTCTTGCTCTTGTAGGTGAAGACGCGCACCCAGAGGTCGGTGCCGCCGGATTTCACGGGGTAGAACCTGACCTCTGCCTCGCGGCCAGGCGTGGTCCAGTCGACGATCCGCACCCGGTTGAAGCCGGATCCGCTGTCGGAGCGCGCGCCGGGCGTCCAGCCGGCGGCCTGGAGAAGATCCTGATAATCTCCCGCGGTCGTCTCGAAATCCCCCTTGGCATGGTAAGTCGCGACTTCCTCCAGGCGGGCGGCCCCTTGGCTCGTGGAATAGGAATTGCGGACCAATCCGGCCGG